>JALSJY010000059.1 GCA_026989045.1 Hyphomicrobiales bacterium
AAAGTTAAGGGAGCAAAAGACGACCCTTATACCGATGGGGTGATTTGCGAAAAAGTTGCCCGTTACGCTGAGCGCATTCACCACCCAGATAGGTTGCTTTATCCAATGCGACGTGTTGGCGCAAAGGGGGCAGGGCAATGGCAGCAGATAAGTTGGAATGAGGCGCTAGATGAAATTACCACTCGTTTTAATGAAATAGAAGCACAGTTCAGCCCGCAGTCCATCTGGCCATATAATTATGCTGGCACAATGGGGCATGTTCAGCGTGATGGCATACAACGCTTGCGCAATGCGAAGAATTATTCAAATCAATATGGCACAATCTGCTCGCTGATAGGTTGGGGCGGATATACAGTTGGCACAGGTCTATTGGCTGGCACAAATCCCGTAAACATGGCAAACAGTGATTGCATTATTATCTGGGGAACAAACGCCGTTTATACACAAATCAACGTCATGAGCCATGCAATGAAAGCTAAAAAGAATGGCGCTAAAATTGTCGTGATTGATATATATAAAACCGCCACAATGGAGCAGGCAGATATTGGCCTAATAATTCACCCCGGAAGCGATGGCGCTCTGGCTGTTGGCGTGATGCATATCTTGCTACGTGATGGTTTGGCGGATCGTGATTATATGGCCAAATTTACTGATTTTGATGATGAATTTGAACAGCATTTAAAAAGGAAAACGCCACAATGGACAGCTAAAATCACTGGGTTGAGCGTAAAGGAAATTGAGGATTTCGCCCATCTTATTGGCAAAACTAAAAACAGTTATTTTAGACTTGGTTATGGCTTCACCCGCCAGCGCAATGGCTATACCAATATGCACGCCGCACTTTGTATCCCAGCGATGACGGGTGCTTGGCAATATCAGGGTGGTGGTGCATTTCACACCAATTCGGGCATTTGGGATATTGATAAATCCTTGATTGAAGGCACAGAGTTGGCAAAAGAAAAAAGCCGATCTCTTGATATGAGTGAATTAGGGCCGATATTAAATGGTGATAAAAAAGCGCTAAAGGGGGGCGTTCCAGTTAAGGCAATGCTGGTGCAGAATACTAACCCAGCGGTAGTAAATCCCGATCAAACATTAGTCAAAAAAGGCTTGATGCGAGATGATTTATTCTTAGTTGTGCATGAGCAATTTATGACCGAGACAGCCGAGCTAGCGGATATAGTTCTGCCAGCGACAATGTTCTTAGAGCATAGTGATTTTTATACCCGATCAGGCCATTCTCAAGTGCTATATGGCCGCAAGTTAATTGATGCGCCCGCAAAGGCAAAATCCAATCTCTATGTCATCAATGAATTAGCAAAACGATTGGGTGTGTTTGATGAAAAATATTTTGGAAAAACTGATGAAGAAATAGCGCTTACAACATTTAAAAATTCAGGAGTTAAAAAACTAGCCGCAATAGAGGAAAACGGCTTCATCGAATATGAAGATGAAAGTAAAATAAATCCATTTGAAAATGGTTTTGCTTGGCCAGATAAAAAATTCCGCTTTAAGCCAAATTGGGCTGATCTTACAAAAATGAAGAGCTTGCAGGTAAATTTTGATTTAGCAAAAATGCCAAAATTCGCAGACCATTTTGATGTGCTAGAAAATGCTGATGAGTTATACCCATTCCGCCTAGCAACTTCGCCTGCTCGCTCTTATCTTAATTCCAGTTTTAATGAAACCCCAACCAGTCAAAAGCGAGAGGGTGAGCCAAAATTACTCATTCACCCAAGTGATGCAAAAGCGCTAAAAGTTAAAGATGGCGAAATGATTCTAATTGGTAACAAACGCGGACAAGTGATTCTAAAGACTCGAATTTTTGCTGGAATTCAAAGCGGCACTTTAATAGCAGAAAGCCTGCACCCAAACAAAGCGCATAAGGGCAATAAGGGAATAAACACCCTCATAGGATCAGACCCAGTGCCACCATTTGGAGGGGCGGCATTTCATGATTGTGCAGTATGGGTAAAGAAGAGAAGCTAATGCACATAAGAGGACGTTAAATCGGCCAATAATTTGGCCGCGCATCGCAGGGGCAGTAAACTACATAGCGCTTTGCGCGTCATGTAGTTTATGGTGCGCCCCGTGAGATAAAATAAAGCCGGTGCCCCATTTCATGATTGTGCAGTATGGGTAAAGAAGAGAAGCTAATGCACATAAGAGGACGTTAAATCGGCCAATAATTTGGCCGCGCATCGCAGGGGCAATAAACTACATAGCGCTTTGCGCGTCATGTAGTTTATGGTGCGCCCCGTGAGATAAAATAAAGCCGGTGCCCCATTTCATGATTGCGCAGTATGGGTGAGGGCGGTTTAAGCCTCTCTCCTAATTATATTTATAATTGCTATGAGCCAACTTGTCTCATGAATTAGTAAATTCTGATAATACTATTTGTCACTCTGAGCCGCAGGCGAAGAGTCTTAAGATGCTTCGACTCCGCTCAGCATGACAAAAATACCACTCAGTATGATATTGATACCAAGCCCTAAAAATAAGCTGTCCAGAAAAACACCAACACAAGCACAATTCCATAAATAATAATCCCAGTACGTAAAATATGTGTAGGAATTAAATGCGCCAATCTCGCTGTGATATATCCACCAATCATAGTGCCGACAAAAGCAATGCTGCCCGCCCCCCAATCAATCGATCCAGCAAAGCTAAATCGCAACACCGCGATGGAAGAAACAATTGCCGATAAAAGCAATTTCAACCCATTCATTGCGTGAATATCTTTAAAGCCAGCAAGCGCAAAAAACGCCAATAATATTATCCCCAAGCCAGCGTTAAAAAAGCCACCGTAAAAACACACCAAAGTCAAAATGAATAACAAGCCAGCAGAGGCGATAATTGCGCCTCGCTTCTGCCCTTTGGAGCGAGCTGAAACAAAAGCATTTAACTTAGCCCCATAAGCGAATAAAAACACCGCCATTGCCATTAGCCATGGCACAACTTTGGTAAATTGTGCATCAGATACTTTTAATAATAGCTCAGCACCAAGATACCCACCAACAATTGCTGCCAAAATATAAGCAAGCAATTTTTCTTTATATTTTAATATGTCTTTTCTAAAACCAATCGCACCACTGATATAACCAGGCAGGGCAGCAAATGTGTTAGTCGCATTGGCAATCACTGGCGGCACTCCCACAAGCAAAAGTGCAGGATATAGGATAAATGAGCCACCACCTGCAAGCGAGTTTAGCGATCCTGCAATAATTCCTGCACCTAGTAAAAGAATATATTCCATTTGATTTCCTGTTTAAAAGAATTCTCACCTCTAACTTTTTAGCTTAACCTGTCAAGTAAAG
This sequence comes from Hyphomicrobiales bacterium, assembly GCA_026989045.1. GTDB lineage: Bacteria > Pseudomonadota > Alphaproteobacteria > Rhizobiales > Devosiaceae > S141-66. The sequence continues at coordinate 3,318 of JALSJY010000059.1, forward strand.
CAGAGCGAGGAAGTGCAATTTACTCATCGTATTTTACCGATAGATATTGCATATTAACAAAATCTAATATACATTGAGAAAAACATCATTTCATTAAGGACTATTTCCATGACTATGCAAACCCAACCAATTGAGCTTTATTTCTTCCCAACTCCTAACGGCTTTAAAATCGCCATTATGTTAGAAGAGTTAGGCATTCCTTATAATATCAATATTATTGACTTTCATAAAGGCGAGCAGTTCGCTCCAAAATTTTTAGAAATTTCACCAAATAATAAAATTCCTGCCATTGTTGACCCTGAGGGGCCGAATGGTAAGCCGATTTCAATTTTCGAATCTGGTGCAATTTTGCGCTATTTAGCAAAAAAATTCGATAAATTCTACTCTAATGATGAGCGTAAAATGATTGAAATTGATCAATGGCTATTTTGGCAGGTCGGTGGCTTTGGCCCAATGTTAGGCCAAGCACATCACTTTAATGTCTTTGCTAAAGAAAAGCACCCCTACGCAATTGAGCGCTATATTGAAGAGGCAAAACGTCTTTATAGCGTATTAAATAAACAGCTTCAGGGCAAAGACTATATCTGCGGTGATTATTCAATTGTTGATATGGCAACAATTGGTTGGGCAAGAGTGAATGAAAAACAGGGCGTTGATATAAATGAATATCCAAACGTAAAAAACTGGATTGAGCGCATGAAAGCCCGCCCAGCAGTAGCCAAAGCCTTTACTTTGAGTAAGTAGGAGGTTAGCAAAAGGACTGGAGGTATTTACTCTCACTTACCGCCATATTAGTGCCTGTCTGTCATTCTGAACGAAGTGAAGAATCTTCTATTATTGCTTAAGATCTTTCGCATTCGCTC
>JALSJY010000060.1 GCA_026989045.1 Hyphomicrobiales bacterium
TCTTCAATAACCATTTTAAGGCCGCTCTTATCAGAAGTAATATCAATTTTAACTTCACTAGCATTGGCATGGCGCTCAACATTAGTTAGAGCCTCTTGTGCAACGCGAAAAAGAGCTGTCTTGGCATCATCTGGCAATAGATTTTTAAAGGCCACAGTTTTAAGCTCCACTTTAATTCCTGTATGCTCAGAAAAATTATTTGTTAGCGAGTGTAAGGCAGCACTAAGACCAAGATCATCTAATAGGCCTGGGCGAAGATCATGCGAAATTCTTCTCACTTCTTTTATTGCATCACCTAAATTTTCTTTTCCCCTCTCGATAGTACTAAGCGCATCATCATTATTATTTTTAACTTTGTGTTTTGCCAAATCAAGCACATAGCCCACCCCAACAAGGCTTTGTGAAATACCATCATGTAACTCTCTGGCTATGCGGGCGCGCTCTTCTTCTTGTGTATCAATAATGCGCTGAGCAAGGTTTTTAAGTTTATCATCTGCCATTTTGCGCTCTTTAAGATTAAGCAGCAATCCAGTAAGAAATACTGCAATTACGGCAGGTAGGGTGATTAAACTAATTAGGATAAAAGTTTTATCAATAGAAGATTTAAGTTCTTTATCAGCCGCCGCAGTCTGAGCTTTTACATCATCAATATATAGCCCAGTGCCAAGCATCCACTGCCATTTATCAAGTCCGATAGCATAAGAAAGCTTATCAGCAACTTCTGATGAAGATGGCTTTTCCCACTTATATGGGTGAAATCCACCACCAGCTTTAGCAATTTCAATGAGGTTTTTTATCACCTTGTCGCCATCAGGGTCTTCAAGGTCAATCCAATTTTTACCAATTCTAAATGGCTGGGTTGGGTGAACCAGATTATTGCCTTCATAATCATAAACAAAGAAATAGCCATCGGTTGAATAATTTAACTGCGAAATTATTTTCTTTACTTGTTGTTGTGCAATTAAATTATCGCTAGATGCTGAGTTGTAAATATGTTCGATAGAAGAAATTGCTAGATCAGTATAATTGACTAACTCTTGTTGCTTGGCCTGCAACATATTTTGCTCAAATGTAGCAATGCCATTTTGTGCAAGGTCGCGTGATTGAGAGGTAACAAGAATGGTGATTGCTATGATAGCAATAAGTAGAGGTAAGGTGGCTAATGCCAAAACTTGCTGCTTAAAGCTCAATTTAATTACCTGTCGTAAAAATTTAAAGTTTGAATTTTTCAAAATATAAGCTAACTCTATTTAATGCAGATTGAAATATATTCTTATAGATATTCGTTCTGCGTAGTTATGGGTATGTAGATGCTGCAATGTTAGGCTATTCTTTTTATATGTCTTATAAGAGTGTCGCAAATAAATATTACTTTAGGGAGAAAATATATGGAACGTCGTAAATTTTTAACGGGCACAGCTTTAGCTGGTGTTGGTGCAGCTGCAACTTTATCAGCGCCTGCAATTTCTGGTGGTCACGAAAAACTAACCATGGTTACATCATGGGGTCGTGGTGCTGCTGGTGTTTTTGATGCAGCTCAACGCGTAGCTGATTCGGTAAATCTTATGTCTGATGGCAAATTAGAGATTGAAATTAAAGCACAAGGTGAGTTGGTTTCTGGTCTGCCAGCTGTGTTTGATGCTGTGACTTCTGGTCAAGCTGATATGTATCATGCAGCTGATTATTATTATGTTGGTCAACATCCAGCATTTGCATTCTTTACTGCTGTGCCTTTTGGCATGGTTCCAAGTGAAATGCATAACTGGTATTATCATTTAGGTGGTCATGAGCTACATCGTGAGCTTGGTGAAGAGTTTGGCCTTGTTTCATTCCTTGGTGGTAACACTGGCCCACAAGCTGGCGGTTGGTTCCGTAAAGAAATTAAATCAGCTGCTGACTTTAATGGTCTAAAATTCCGTATGCCAGGCTTGGGTGGTAAAGCACTTGGTAAACTTGGCGCTTCTGTTCAAACTCTACCAGGTGGCGAAATTTATCAAGCACTTGCTTCTGGCGCCCTTGATGGCACTGAGTGGATTGGCCCTTGGGCTGATGAAAAAGCTGGTTTCCAAGAAATCACCAAATTCTACTATACTTCAGGTTTCCATGAGCCAGGTGCTGCACTTTCAGTTGCAACCAATGCAGACAGATTTAATTCACTTTCTGCTTCAAACCAAAAAATTATTGAAATTGCTTCTGGTGAATGTGAGCAATGGAGCTTGGCACAATTTAAAGCCAATAACTCACTTGCGCTTACACGCTTAATCGATGGCGGCGTTAAGGCTCTTGAATTTCCTGATGATGTTTGGGATGCTTTTGGTGCAGCTTCAAAAGAAGTTATGGATGAGAATATGGATGATGAGTTGTTTAAGAAAACATATGATTCCATGCAATCTGCAATGCGTCAGTCAGCAAATTGGGATCAGCTATCAGCTGGTGCTTATGTTGCTCAACGTACACGCGTTTTGGGTTAAGCCTTTATATTTGAATATGACTTTGGAGGCTGAGCCATTGGCTCGGCTTCTTTTTTAATAAAAATCTTATTTTGCTTGCAATCGTATGATGGCGCTTGAAATCAAAATTAGGAATACTGTTTTCCACAGTTGGCAGTTTATATAAACATAAATCAGTTTAATTGACAAATGTGGACTATAATAGCTCTTTTAAGGGGGAGATAATCATGGAAGTGCTTATAGGAATTGTTCAAGCTTTCCTTATGGGATTTGTTAACCTTGTGATATTTCCTTGGAATTTTTTCAAATGGTTAAGTCTTGAAACATTAAAAGAAAAAATGAGTGCCTTTGTTTTAGCAGGGCAGAGTCATGAGTTTTTCTTTATGTTGGTTGCCCTTATTATAATTCTTATTGCCGTTGGTATTTATAGGCGCTCATTTTTGCGTGCCACGGTTTATGGACTTGAAATGTTCAACGGTAAACTTGGACAATGGGCTGCATGGTTTGCGATTTTGATGATGCTTCAGCAAGTAATGATTATCGGCATTGGGCAAATTTTTAGAGGAAATGAAGTTATCTTTGCTCCGCTTGGCATGGTGCTTTTTGATGAAGAATTACAATGGCTTTCTGGGCAATTAAAATTTTATAATGCGATATTGATCGCTGTTGCCTCCGCTTATACTTTTATTGAAGGCGGGCATGTAAGGGTTGATTTAATTTATTCAGCCCTAAAAAGACGCACGCAACTTTGGCTTGATTTAATAGGAACTTTGGTTTTCTTCATACCATCGAGTGTATTGCTTTGGTGGTTTGCTTGGCCAATTGCGATGAATTCAATGTTTAAACAAAAGCCAATGAATATCTGGTCCTCTTCAGCTAAATGGCGTGATTTTAAATGGGAATCATCTGGCACAGCTGAATTTTCTTGGGTTTGGGCATTTAAGGCAATGATATTGGTATTTGCTGGGTTGATGTTTATTGTTGCGATTTCTTTTCTTTTGCGAAATATTTTGGCACTACTTGAAAAAGATGAAGAAATTCCCTCTCACTATTCATTTGAAGATGGTGATGCATCATTAAAAATTCTTAAAAAAGCAAATGTTCTTGAAAAAGATAGAGCTGAAATTATTGCTGATATAACTGAAAAATCAGCTGGGCATGGAGTGTAAGTAATGTTATTTGGATTAACTGGCGTTGAGATTTCTCTCATAATTGTTGCTATTAGCCTGTTTTCAGGAATACTTTCTGGTTTTCCTGTTGCGCTTGCTCTTTCAGGCTCGGCATTTATTAGCTTTGTTATTATTGCTTTGCTTAGTCAAGCCGGTTTGCTTTATGAAATTGAAATTGTAAACGGGGTTGCCCAGCATGTCCCCGTTTTTGAACAAGGTTGGCAAAAAGCTTTGCTTTCTACTCTTTCAACTTGGTCGCAAGGGGTGTTTTCGCGCGCTTTTGGTGGTAATGTTGAAACTCTTTTAGCTGTGCCTTTATTTGTGTTAATGGGTATTGCGCTTGAGCGCTCAAATATTGCAGAAGATTTGCTAACTACAATGGCAAAATTATTTGGCTCTCTTCCAGGTGGCTTAGCTATTGCGGTTGTTTTGGTTGGTGCTTTACTTGCTGCCTCTACTGGTATTGTTGGTGCAACGGTTGTTACAATGGGTCTAATTGCCCTGCCAACTA
>JALSJY010000061.1 GCA_026989045.1 Hyphomicrobiales bacterium
GTTTTCAGCAACGCCAACTGAGTTTGCTATGGGCTTTGCTTCTCTACCTGTTCTGCACCTTGCTCTTGCGTTGGCTGGAGCGTTGATGGTGTGTATTATTGCTAGCTTATTTGTGCGCTATAAATTTATGAATTGGCTAAGTTTGATAGGCAAGCATTCAATTGTTATCTTTTTAGCTTTTTCAATTCCTATGGCATTAAGTCGTGAAATTCTACTCCGCTTAGGCTTAATCAGCGACATAGGAATTTTATCAATAATTGTGATGGTGATTTCTATAGTTTCACCGCTTATATTATATTGGATAGTGCAAAAAACTGGTTTTGGAAAATTCTTGTTTGAGCGGCCAGCATGGGCGCATATTTCTGGAACTAAAGGAAGTCTACACCCTAAAATTAAAGTAAAAACTAGCCCAGCCGAATAAGCTTTGCCCCTTATCAAGTAAGATTCATTGCATAACCTACCTTTTTCCTTGCCTTTTTGCTCACTTTTGCTCAACAAGAGCAGTATCTGACATGAAAACTTAAAGGGGCGGGTATTTTCCGTCATATTGACCGATGAAATCAGCGCTCATCGTGTTTCCGGGATCAAATCGTGACCGCGATATGATAAAGGCAATCACACAAATCTCTGGCATTGAGCCATATTTAATCTGGCACAAGCAAACCTCACTTCCTGATGTTGATATAATAATCATTCCAGGAGGCTTTTCTTATGGTGATTATTTACGCTCAGGTGCAATTGCCGCCCGCTCACCAATCATGAAAGCTGTAAAAAAAGCAGCCCAAGATGGAGTAAAAATATTAGGTGTTTGTAATGGCTTTCAAATCCTAACCGAGGCAGGATTATTACCTGGTGTGCTTATGCGCAATAAGTCGCTTAAATTCATCTGCAAAAATGTAAAATTAGAAATAGCAAATGCTAACACTGATTTTACCAAGGGCTATAAAAACGAACAAATTATTAACTGCCCTGTTGCTCACCATGATGGTAATTTTTTTACCGATGAAAAAACATTATCACAAATTGAAGAAAATAATCAGGTTGCTTTTCGCTATGCAAACGGCACAAATCCTAATGGATCGCTCAACGATATTGCTGGCATATTCAATAAAGAAAAAAACGTGCTGGGCATGATGCCCCACCCTGAAAACCTGATTGAAAAAGCCCATGGCGGAACAGATGGCCGCGCCCTGTTTGAGTGTCTTTTTGGAGTAAAATCATGAGCATTCCTAATGAGCCACAAATTGATGCAAAGATGATTGCTGATCACGGACTTAGCCCTGAGGAATATCAAAAAATTCTAGACATAATGGGGCGTGAGCCAAGCTATACCGAACTTGGTGTTTTCTCCGCCATGTGGAATGAGCATTGCTCTTATAAAAGCTCAAAAATTTGGCTAAAAACCCTTCCCACAACTGGCGAGTGCGTCATCATGGGACCGGGTGAAAATGCTGGCGTTGTAGATATTGGCGATGGGCAAGCGGTTATTTTCAAAATGGAAAGCCACAACCACCCCTCTTATATTGAACCCTATCAGGGCGCAGCAACTGGGGTTGGCGGAATTTTACGCGATGTTTTCACCATGGGCGCTCGCCCAATTGCAGCAATGAATGCGCTTCGGTTTGGCGATCCAAAACATAAAAAAACTCGTCATTTAGTTTCAGGCGTTGTTTCTGGCGTGGGTGGATATGGCAATTGCTTTGGCGTGCCAACCATTGGTGGCGAGGTTGAATTTGATGCTCGCTATAACGGCAATATATTAGTCAACGCATTTGCTGCTGGCCTTGCGGACACCGATAAGATTTTTTACTCAGAAGCAAAAGGCGTTGGACTGCCTGTTGTTTATCTTGGTGCAAAAACTGGCCGTGATGGGGTTGGCGGCGCAACTATGGCTAGCGCTGAATTTGGCGATGACATAGAAGAAAAACGCCCAACTGTGCAGGTTGGTGATCCATTCACTGAAAAACGCCTAATGGAGGCAACTCTTGAGCTTATGCAAACTGGTGCGGTGATTGCTATTCAAGATATGGGTGCGGCTGGGCTTACCTGTTCGGCAGTTGAAATGGGCGCTAAGGGTAATCTTGGCATTGAGCTTAACCTTGATGATGTGCCAGTGCGTGAAGAAGGAATGACCCCATACGAGATGATGCTTTCTGAAAGTCAAGAGCGTATGCTTATGGTGCTTCACCCTGAAAAAGAAGAAAAAGCTAGAGCGGTGTTTGAAAAGTGGGAACTTGATTTTGCTACCGTTGGCAAGACAACCGATGATCTTCGCTTTCGTCTGATTTGGCAGGGGACAGAAGTTGGAAATATGCCAATTAAACAACTTGGCGATGAAGCACCAGAATATGATCGCCCATGGGTTAAAACAAAGCCACCTGCCCCGCTTGATAGCTCAACAATACCAGACGCTGATATTGCAGATGCTCTATTAAAGCTAATCGCCTCGCCTGCTCTTTGCTCACGCAAATGGGTGTGGGAGCAATATGATACGCTTATTGGCTCAAACTCCATCACCACCCCGGGATCAGACGCAGGGGTAATTAGAGTTGATGGACATGAAAGCAAAGCGCTTGCTTTTTCTTCTGATGTTACCCCTCGTTATGTCGAGGCTGATCCGTTTGAGGGCGGCAAACAAGCGGTTGCTGAATGTTGGCGCAATATCACCTGTTCGGGCGCATTGCCGCTTGCCGCAACAGATAATCTAAATTTTGGCAACCCAGAAAAGCCAGAAATAATGGGGCAACTGGTTGGTGCAATCAAAGGCATTGGCGAAGCGTGCCGAGCGTTAAATTTCCCAATCGTATCGGGTAATGTATCCCTTTATAACGAAACAAATGGCATTGGCATTTTACCCACCCCAACCATTGCAGGCGTTGGTCTACTGGGCGATTGGCAGCAGGCCGCAAATATTGCCTTTAAAGAAAAAGACGAAGTTATTTTGCTTGTTGGAGCGCCTAAAAACTGGGGTAGCCATTTAGGACAATCAATTTATTTACGTGATATTTTAGGCCGTATTGAGGGAACTCCTCCACCTGTTGACTTAAGCCACGAGAAAAATACAGGCGACTTTATTCGCTCGCTTATCAATCAAAATATTGCAACCGCTGTGCATGACTGCTCCGATGGCGGGCTTGGCATTGCACTAGCTGAAATGTGTATGGCTGGCAAGATTGGCGCAAACATTAGCGAATCAAAAACAAACCCAATCTCCGCATTTTTTGGTGAAGATCAAGGTCGCTATATCATCACCGTCAAGCAAAGCGAATATGGCAAGTTGAAATCAATAGCAGAAAAAGCCTTAATCCAAGTTAATAGAATTGGCACAACTGGCGGCGATAGCTTGAAACTAGGGCAGGCTCGCTCTATATCAATTAAAGAATTAAAATCAGCGCATGAGGGCTGGTTTCCTGACTATATGAAGGAAGAGTTGTAAGGAAATATAATGGAAATTGAAGAAATTGAACGCTTGATAAAACAGGCAATTCCTGATGCAATAGTAAGAGCGCAAACGGGTGATGGTCGCCATTATCAGGCTGAAGTAATCTCTAGTGCATTTGAGGGGTTGCCTCGTGTGCGCCAACATCAAATGGTCTATGCCGCACTTGGCGAAAAACTAGGATCAGACGAATTACACGCCTTTGCGTTAACAACTAGAACTTCAGAGTAATATTTCAGAATACTATTTAAGGAAACAAAAATGAGCAATTCTCAAGAAACAATCAAAAGTCTTATCACTTCAAATGATGTATTTTTATTCATGAAAGGCACGCCAGATTTTCCTCAATGTGGGTTTTCTGGTCAGGTTGCGCAAATTTTAGCTTATCTCGGGCTAGAAGTTGGCTCATTTAATATTCTTGAAGATGAAGAAATTCGCCAAGCAGTTAAAGATTTTTCTAACTGGCCTACCCTGCCCCAGCTTTATATCAAGGGCGAATTTGTTGGCGGCGCTGACATTGTGCGTGAGATGTTTCAGCAGGGTGAATTGCAAACAATGCTAAGCGAAAAAGGCATTAGTTTTAATAGCGAGGCTTAAACTGGCGGGGGCGCCGGGGAAGCACCCAAAGGGTGTGACG
>JALSJY010000062.1 GCA_026989045.1 Hyphomicrobiales bacterium
AGATTTTAATTTCTCCATCGCCCTTTTGGTCATTGAGGGGATCAAAAATAAATCAACCAGCATGAATGCCACGATGGCTAAGAAGGCGCTAAATGCCACTAATGACCATTTCTTGCGGCTTTTAGTTGCTTCAATTAGCTGTGGTTCAAGCGATACCCGCTCATTAGCTAAATCAATTATTTTTTGCTCAGCTTTTTCTAGGCGTGCGGTTTCTTTATTAAGAGTGCGGGTTAGTCTATCTTTCCTGCTTTGCTCATCTGTTGCCAAAGCAGCGATAGCGTCTTTAGTCTTGTTTATTGCATTATTAGCTTTATTAATAGTCCTTTGAGAGCGAGCTGAGCTATTTTCAATTGCAGAAATGGCACCAGCAGCATCGGAATAGACAACTCTAGTTTCACGCTCCATTGAGGAGGCAAATAGGATTATTGCAAATAGGGGCCAATAAAGCATTCCCCATCTGTTTTTTAAGTATAGACGGTGAAAGCCAAAAAACCCTCCAACTAGCCAAATGAAATAAGCTGTTCCCTTGTTGCGCGAGCCGCGAATAGGCTGAACTCTTCTTGATAGATACATTGCCATTAGCGGGAAAATTACTAATCCCGTCCAATAGACCCAATGCGGTAGAACAAAATCTACGCTTGGCATGACTATCCTCCCTTATTGATTTTTAGATCGCCCAAAATATTTGGGCGATCTATATTGATGAATTAAATTATAGATTATACAGTAATTTCCATGCCCTCAATCATTTCAGGCGTTACATAGCCCAAGCTTCCAGACATCATATAATCAAGCTGGATTTTGAAGATTTTGGCAGCAGAGGCATCTTTATTAGCCCATGCGTACCAGCGTTTCACTGCAATTTCTGTAATGATTTCAACATCATCTTGTGAAAGGCGAGTAACTTCTGTCCCTGCTTTTTCAAATTCTTTCCAAGCCAATTGGTCAGCTGCTTGAATTTTAGCATGGTGAAGATTTGAATAAACCTGCACTTCACTTTCAACAAAAGTCTTCATCTCTTCAGGCAATTTATTCCAAGACTTCATGCCAACAGTTATATCCATAAGATCAACAGGCTGGTAAACTGACATAAAGCCTGGAGGGCCCATTGAGATATAATCGGTTACTTGATCAAAACCAAGAGCAAGGTTAATTGCTGGGCCTACATAATCAGCTACGTCAATTGTGCCTTTTTCAAGTGCTGGAAAGATTTCTGACCCTGGAAGCAAGGTGGTTTTTGCTCCCAACTCTTGGAAAACTTCAGCCACCATGCCGCCTGGAAGGCGCATTTTACGACCGCGGAAATCATCAACTGAACGAATTGGAACTTTTGAGTGAATGATGTTTGCGCCGTGATGAACTGGGCCCACATAATGCATGCCCTGAGCCGCAAATAATTCACGTGCTATTTCAAGCCCACCAAGACCATAATAAAACACATCCCACTCATGTGGATTACGAAGACCCATTGGATATGAACTTAGAAAAACCGATGCTGGAATACGGCCAGCCCAATATAGAGTGAATGGATTCATGGCATCAATAACGCCATTTTTAACCGCATCAAAAAGCTGGAAATCTCCAACAATATCTTTTGCACCAAATGGGATGAATTTTAATTGCCCAGAAGTCTTTTCTTCGATTGAGCTACACCATTCCTTAAAAATTTCAAGTCCGATGCCGCCTGGCCAAGATGTTTGTAGCTTCCAAGTAATAGTATCACCTGCCGCTGTTGCGATAGAAGGGGCTGCAAGTGTGCCGCCTGCTGCTGCAACGCCAATTGCTGATTTCTTAAGAAAATCTCGCCTATTTGTTGTATTAGTCATAGTTATACCTCCATTTAATATATCGTTTTGCATTAGAGTTTTCACACTAATACATGCACCAAAGATTATTCCCTTTGACGATTAAAATGGCCAATTTTGACCAAGTTTGCGCAAGTTTTACGCTAAAAAGACTGCTTGATTTACAGCTCTATTATTTGTGCTTTGCCCTGCTCTTGGGCTAAGTTTGCGGCAGCTGAGGCAACTGCAAGGTCTTGCAGGCCAACACCAGTGCCATCAAAAATTGTGATTTCATCATCTGAAACTCTCCCCTTATGGTCGCCATTTATTACTTGACCGATTGGGGTGATGTCGCTTTGCTTAATCAGGCCTTCTTCTATTGCATGTTGGGTTTCACCAATAGAGATAGACTGGGCAATTTCATCTGTGAATAAATTTGCGGTAGCGATTAGTTGGGGATCAATTTCTTGTTTGCCCTTTGTATCTGTTCCCATGCAAGCAATATGTGTTCCTGATTTTATCCACTCTTTCATTAAAAGCGGCTCATGAGCTGAAGTGATGGTAATGATTACATCAGCTTGTGCGCCAATTTCTTGGCGGGTGACGGATTCAAAAGGAAGGCCGCTATCATTTGCAACTTTTGCTAAAGCTGGTAGGGCCTCAGGATCCAAATTCCAGCCAATTACTTTTTCAAATTTACGTTGTTCGAGTGCTGCACGTAATTGAAATGCTGATTGATGTCCTGCGCCAACCATGCCTAAAATTTTAGCATTATTTCGCGCCAGATGTGCAATCGAAACGGCGCTTGATGCGGCAGTCCTAATAGCGGTGAGATAATTTCCTCCAACTATTGCATCTAATTGGCCAGTGTCTGGATCAAATAAAAAGATTGTTGATTGGTGGTTAGTTAAGCCTTTTTTGATATTGTTTGGCCAATAGCCGCCCGATTTTAAACCAAGTATAAGGCCTGCTTTATCAAAGCCAGATTTAAAGCCATAAAGTGCATCTTGATAGCCAATTGCTTCACGAATAACAGGAAAATTATAGGCATCTCCCTTAGCCATAGAAGCAAAGACAGCCTCAACAGCTTTAAAGGCATCAGCGCGGGAAATGACTTTTTTACAAATATCTTCGCTTACAATAATCATATCAAAATGCCAATCCGCGAGCTGTTACAGGAATTAGACTTTCAACTTTTCCATTACGTACACCAACGTAAAAGTCATGAATATTACAGGTTGGGTCGCAATGTCCGGGAACAAGTTTTAGTTTATCGTTGATTTTAAGGACATTATTTGGGTCGGAAATAACCCCATGCTCATCAGAGCATTTGATATATTCTACGTCTGTGCGGCCATAAATAACTGGCATGCCGCTATCAACTGATTGCACCTTTAGACCCGCATCGCAAATTGCTTTGTCTTGCTTTGTATGGCTCATTATTGAAGTTAGTATGAATAGTGAATTTTGAAATTGTGTCTGGTCAATTCGCTTGTCATTCTCGTCGAGTATTCGACCATAATCAGCGTCCATAAAAGCATATGACCCACATTGTAATTCGTTATAAACGCCAGATGAGCCTTCAAAATAATATGAGCCAGTGCCTCCTCCACCAACAACATCACACTCTAGATCTATCTCCTTAAGCGCCTTTATTGCGTCTGCTACCATTGCAATGGCAATATCTATTTTTTCTTTTCTGTCCTCATATTTATCCATATGTTGCATTGCGCCTTGATAGGCTTGAATGCCAGAAAATTTAAGACCCTTTGCACTATCAACGGCTTTGGCTATTTCAACTACTGCTTCACTTGTGCTCACTCCACAACGTCCAGCACCGCAATCTATTTCAACCAACACTTCTATTTCAGTGCCATGTTTTTGGGCGGCATTTGATAAGTCTGCAACATTATTTAAATCATCAACACAGCAAAGAGTGCGAGCGCCAAGCTTTGGCAAGCGTGCAAGGCGGTCAATTTTTGCTAAATCTCGCACTTGGTTTGAAATTAAAACGTCTTTAACTCCAGAACGGACAAATGCTTCAGCCTCTGAAACTTTTTGACAGCAAATGCCACATGCACCCTCATCAATTTGCATTTTAGCAATATCACTAGATTTGTGCATTTTTCCATGCACACGCAGTCGGACATTCATTGTGTTAGCGTGGGTTTGCATTTTTTTGATATTTTTTTCTAAAACATCAAGGTCTACAACCAAACAAGGAGTTTGAATGTCAGCTTCATTCATACCTGGTTTAGCAGGAATATTATAGCCAACTTCATA
>JALSJY010000063.1 GCA_026989045.1 Hyphomicrobiales bacterium
CCAAGATCAGACCAAATAATAGGAGAAGGGATAACAGAGGCTAATTTTGTTTTTTCAAAAACAGCATAATCAATAGAAATACTGGGTGAAGCGGAAAAAGATTTTTCATCAAGGCGAAAAAAGTCAAAATTATTTTTTGCTAGCTCAACTGATGATTTAGCACTAGCAAAAACCTTTGGTGCTAGAGCCTTACATTCATCTAAAAAGGCTGTGGCTAAAAACATAAACATACCAGAATTCCAATAATATTGGCCACTTTCTAGCATTTGTTTGGCTGTTTTCTTGTCAGGTTTCTCAACAAATCTGCTAACATTACAAGCGCCGCTAGATTGTTTTTCTCCTGCCTCAATATATCCAAAGCCAGTTGCCGCCTCACTTGGCGTTATACCAAAACTTACAAGTTGTCCTTGCTCTGCTGATAGTTTTGCACTTTTTAAAGCGCTTAAATAAGCCTGATTGACTTCAATATCATGATCAGATGGTAATATAAGAACCAACTGATTTTTATTATTCTTTTTTGCTACAAAACACGCTGCCGCAATGGCAGGGGCGGTATTGCGCATCACAGGCTCAAGCAAAATTTCCTCTAAGTCAACTGAACATTCAAGTGCCTGCTCAGCGACTAAAAAACGATAATCTTCATTGGTTATGACAATTGGCTTGTTGTAAATTTCTCTATCACTAAGGCGCAAAAGAGTTTGCTGGAACAGGCTCATATCACCAGTTAGGGGTAGAAATTGTTTGGGACGAGATGCGCGTGACATAGGCCAAAGTCGTGTACCTTTGCCGCCAGCAAGAATGATAGGAGTGATTAAATTATTAGCCTTGCTCATCTAATATGCCTTTTTTCCTTAAATAATCTTTAAGCGATTTGGTGATTTCATCCAACATTTTCTCAGTTAAATCGCTTTTATCTGTTTCAACATAAATACGCATTTCTGGCGCATTGCCTGATTGGCGAAAATGCACAATGATTTTATCATCAAAATACATTCTTATACCATCGGTATTATCAATTGCTTTAAGGTTTATTAAATGAGTAGAAATTGCATTTCTTACATCTTTAGATGTTTTTACTGCATTTAAGAATTCTAGCGCTTTATCAGAAGGCACGGCTTTAATTCTATCAGCCTTCATAAATCTATCTGGTAAGAACTTAACAAGTTCAGATAGAGAGATATTTTTATCAACCAGTAATTTTAACACACTGACTATAGGTAAAATTGCATCACGCGTGGGGAGCTTAGAGATTACGCCGTTTCGCAAAGTTAAATCACTTCCCAATAAGAATCCACCATTAGCTTCAAAACCTGCAATATTTGCTCCAACTACTTGCTCTTTTATCATTGCCTCAATCACAAAAGGTGAGCCTATTTTTGTTCGCACTATTTTATCAAACCAACCTGAAAGCTCAATTGCGCTAGTAGAGGAAAGCGGCGTTACAACAATATTTATGCCAAGCGCTTTAGCGCAAAGCGCACCTAAAACATCGCCATTTACCTGCAAGCCATTTTCATCAATTACCAAAGGCCTATCACCATCACCATCGCTAGATATGATTGCATCAAGATTATGCCTATCTATTTGCTCTTTGGCTTGGCTCATTATTTCACTCGACAAAGCCTCAGTATCAATTGCAACAAATTCTTTACATCTATTATAGGCAAAACAATCCGCCCCAAGTTGCTGCATTATATCAAGCAAAATATCTCGCCCAACGGCACTATGTTGATCGATGCCAATTTTTAATCCGTTAAGGGTGTTCTTTGGAAAGATAGATATGAAACGGTTTATATAAGAGCGGACAATAGCTAGCTCAGTTTCTGGTAATGTCGCTGGAGGAAATTCTTGAGCCTTTGTTAGTAGCGTTGCAGATTTTTTGCGAATTTGTACCTCGTCTTGTTTTAATATTTCTCCATCGCGCCGATAAAATTTTATACCATTATAATTTTTTGGAACATGGGAGCCTGTTATCACAATTGCGGGGCAGTTGTGCTCCATAGCATAGGCCGCCAAAGCAGGAGTTGGCACATTGCCGCCATAAATTGCTTGCCAGCCCATAGCTTTAATAATAGCTATAACATTGGCTGCAATGTTCGGGCTTGAGGAGCGCAAATCTGCCCCAACATAAATTATTTTTTCACTAGATCCGCCCACTATTTCTAAAAATGCACAAATATAGGCAAAGATATTTTTATTGGTAAAGGCAGCACTATGTCCACGCAAACCTGACGTGCCGAAAGAAATTTCGGATAAAGAAGAACCATTCATTTTCTTTTGCCCTTAGCGCCCAAGCGGCAATAGTGAGGATTTATGATGTTAAACTCATAGTTTTCTTAAAGAATAAGCATGCAAAAATCTAGTAGTTGGATTGAATTTTCCGTTTAAAGAAAATCATAGTTAAGTCGACTTATTAAAAGTATTTCTGGTAGTGTTTTATCTATTTTGCAAAATATTTTTAATATGCTATTCATATGAAAACCTTTGAACCATTTCACCATTACTTAAAAATGCAATATAAGGGAATGTTTTGCAAAATACGCTCGAAAAAATCATAACACCCGTATTTATTATATTCTTTTTTTCTATATTTCTTATTTTTATCTCAAGCTACGCTTTGTTAAATGAAATTAAACCATTTCTTGGTGGACATACATCACCGGCTACACGGTTTAACGACCTTGAAACTTATCATAATGGCATAAACCTCTCTATTTTTGCTAATAAAAAAGCTCTTAATAATTGCCTTGAAGTGCTTGCCAGTCCTACAGGAATGGCACAACCAACTAATCGCCGTATTGCTGCATTATCTTCTTGTCAAAAGCTAGCATTAAATATTACCAACTCAATGCCAACTTATGCTTATGCGTGGTATATTGCTGCGCATGCATCTGCTGAATTAAGACAATTTGAGGCTTTTAATTCGTACATCCTTAAAGCGCAAAACACTGCACCAAACGAACAGTGGTTAGCAATATTGCGTGTAAATCTAGTTGAAAACAATTGGGAGCATTTAAATTCAAAGGTAGTTATTTCTCAGAATAAAGACCTTATTTTACTGATAAAAAGCAAAAATGGAATAAAGTCTATTGTTGCCAGATATATTGATCGACCCTCATTTCGCGAGCGAATAACATTTTTAGTTGAAACATCACCACAAGAGGATCAAAAAAGATTTATCAATGTTGTGCGCGCTACAGCAGAAGAAATTTCCTTAGCAAGAGGGGGGCTGGCTAATGAGTGAGGATATTTATAAAATCAGCCCCGCTACTCAAAAAAACCGCCGCACCTTTGTTCATTTTAGCAAAAGCACCCAATCCAATTTAAACAAAATATTTAGCATAGTTCTTGTTATATTTCTGGCTTTAGCTCCAATTCCATTTGGATCAAACAGACCTGTATTTTGGGCATTATCTGGAGTTGCTCTATCTAGTATGACACTTACCTATCTGATGCTTTTATATTTTCGTAACTCCAAATTACGAAATAACCTAACAAGATTAAAAGCAAGTTTAATCCTATATATAATATTGCTTATTTTCATTACAATACAAATTATACCTTTTGGTGATTGGCTCAAGCCCTTTAGCATTAAAATTGATGATCTGGTAATTTCCTCAAATTCTTTAAGCCTATCACCTAGTATGAGCCTTCTTTCTTTAATTCAATTTGCTAGCTATGGTTTATTATTCTTTTTGATATTACAAATATCACATAATACTGAGCGCGCGCGCTTTTTACTTAAAGCAATTTTTCTAATAATTACTGTTTACGCGGCTTATTCGATATTCGCCCTAACACAGCTTAATGACTCAATATTATTTATGGATAAATGGGCATACAATGGAGTTGCAACGGCAACTTTTATAAATCGAAATTCATTCGCTACATTTCTTGCTTTTGGTTTAATTATCGGCATCGCGTTTAGTGTTGCCGCTCTTTTGCCAAATGATGACCTTACAGGGCAACAAAAAAGCCCCCTCTCCTCTTTACTCTTTGGTTTAGG
>JALSJY010000064.1 GCA_026989045.1 Hyphomicrobiales bacterium
GCTGAGTTTTATCAAGCGGTAAATGGCGATGCTATTACACCTAATTCAAATATCACTTTGGTTGGCCATTCGCTTGGTGGCGGACTGGCTGGTTTTGTTGGTGCGATATATGGTGTTGAAGCGGTGATATTTGACAATATGGCGTTTGAACTGAGTGCTGAAAATCTTTATGAAGTAGCAGGCGATCCTGCGCATGATCTTTATAATCTAGCGCAAGACAATTTTTTTCAAGGCGGCACACCACCAGCAACAGCAATAGATATAAGTCAATTATCTGGTTATGCGGTAACAGGTGAATTTCTTGATGGAAATCGAAGTGGGCAAAATACTCCAGTTGAGCCAATTGATTCAAATGGGGGCACGTCATAACTGAACAGAACTTGCTTTCAAATGGGCCAGTTGTCGGGGGCAGGTCAAAATAACCGTTCCAAATTTCGATCAATGACGGACGAAACTAATTTCCGACCCCGTGATCTTACTAATCATTCCACCGGTATTAATGGCGCAATAAATCGACCTTGGTGGGCGGGCAGCATCGTCTACGTTGCGTTCCA
This sequence comes from Hyphomicrobiales bacterium, assembly GCA_026989045.1. Classification (GTDB taxonomy): domain Bacteria; phylum Pseudomonadota; class Alphaproteobacteria; order Rhizobiales; family Devosiaceae; genus S141-66. Next base: position 555 of record JALSJY010000064.1, read on the forward strand.
CCCAATTTCGTTCTTCCATAGATTTCAAAGAATGCGATAAGGCACGATCCGTGATCGTCAGCAGGTTTCGTTTTATGTCATTAAAGTGGCTCTGTGTGTTAAGGGATGTCAAAATTGGCAATGTCCATGAACGACGCAGCAAGTCCTGATCTTCATCACCTGAAACGCTTTGAACTTTGTTTGCGATTGCGGCTGCTTCCACCCCGAGTTGGGTTAGGCGAAATTCCGGGCGAAGTGGGTGACCGTGTCCGGGGTTTCGTTCCAACAGCCCAATCGTGATGAGGTGTTCCATGCTCTGCGCAAAAGCCGTCCTGCTTGCACCTGTTGCTGCCAGTAGCCTCGCCTGCCGTCCGGGGACACCATCATGCAGGTTCGATAGAATTGGCATTGCCCATGCCTTGGATGTGATGTTGACAAATGTTTTAATGTGCATAAAGTATAGTTAGTATATTTTAACTAAAAAGGAAAGACCATGTCGCTCATTACGCTCGATAAGACGATCAATATTGCCCTGTCAGTCAAGAACCGCCATGTGAGTGCCGCTTGGTACGAAAGCATTCTAGGATTTGATCTGATCTATCATGCGGATGAGGCGGGTTGGTCGGAACTGCAAACCAAAACCGTTGGAGTAACAATTGGACTTGGCGAACATGCCAAGCCCATGCCTGGCAATTGCGTGCCGGTTTTTGGGATTGCCGACCTCGACACTGCCCGCCTCAAACTGGAACAGGCCAACGTAAAATTTGACGATGAAACAGATGTCGTTGAGGGGATGGTCAAGACGGCAACCTTTTACGACCCTGATGGTAACGCTTTAATGCTTGCGCAAGATTTGACAGGAGGCACATGATGTTGCGCGCTCTATCTTTCGGGCTTTTGATGCGCTGTTACTTTTAGCCCCGCTCAGATCCGCGCTAAAGCCGAACTAAGAGAATGAAAATGCTTGATTAAATGCGGGTATTCGCTGCGTTTCGAACGTCTTTACTAGAAAAAGTCGTTGGTAGGTCGTGTCCTCCGCCATAAACAAAATCTCCCCTCTTGGGGCGTTTTTATTTATGCACTCATGATTAAATCATACAATTTCTACTTTGGCCATTTTGGATGATGATCATCAATTATAAACCTGTGTTTATGAGAAAGTGATTTGTGGGTATGATGTAAAGGCGTAATAAATTCTGCGCTGGCATCTGCGTGATGTGCGCTGTCACCAAATGGGTGGGTGTGCTCAAGTTCTTGATGCTCGTGTTCAATTTCTTTAGGGTCTGCCATTGGCCAAAGGCTCATAGCTAAAATTACACCAAATCCTGAAATCACTGCCATATATATAAAGGTTATTTCAAGACCATACCATGTTCCCAAAAAGCCAGCGGCAAGATAAGCTAATAGCCAGCAGGCATGGGATAAAGAAAATTGCGCGGCAAAAACTGCTGGTCGATCCTCTTCATGACACGAGCGGTTTAACAAAAGCCCTGAGGGTGTTTGGATCAAAGATACGCCAGCACCTAAGAATAGCCAAATTATAAGTGAAGGGAGTAAAGTCTGTAAAATATCTCGCCCAAAACCAGCTAAAGCAAGCATAAAACACAATAACATACCACCAAAAATCATTATTGAGCGTAGCTTTATGCGAGTAAATAAACGTGGCAGAATAATTGCTACAAAAATTGACCCAAGGCCAAAAGCTCCAAAATATAGGGCAACAAATTCATCACCAAGCGCAAGGGTTTCTTTAACGTGCACAACTGTATTGACAATAACCATAGCACTAGCTGAGGCGACTGCTAAATAAAGAGAGAGCAAGCCCCGTAGGCGCGGTGTGTTCAAATATATCCACATGCCTCGGGTCAGGCGTTTTGAAAAACTTAAAGGAATAATTTTATCTTTAGGTTTTGGTAATGTCACCGATAAAATAAAAGCGCAAGATAATAAAAACCCTAGCGCTGTTCCAGCAAATAAAAAATGAAATGATAATATGCTCAATAGCAACCCTGCTAGTAAAGGGCTGACTAGCGATTCAATGTCATAGGTCAAGCGTGACAATGAAAGTGCTTGTGTATAATCTTTCTCATCTGTTAAAATATCGGGAATAGTTGCCTGAAAAGTTGGAGTAAACGCGGCTGAAAAGGCCTGAAAGGCAAAAACAAGGATATAAATTTGCCAGACTTGCGTTACGAAAGGTAACAATAAAACCAATCCAGCACGACATAAATCAAGCGTTACCAAAAACCCTCGCCTTGGGATCCACACAGCCAAAGCAGCGGCAATTGGTGCAAGTCCAACATAGGCCAGCATTTTAATCGCAAGTGCTATGCCAAGTACCATAGCAGCATCTGATCCAGCTAGCTCATAAGCTAATAGGCCAAGAGCCACTGTTATAAGACCAGAGCCAAGGACAGATAATATCTGAGCTGCCAGCAATCTGCGATAAGTCTGATTTGAAAGAGCACCGAGCATAGCAATACCACTTAAAACAAGAAATCATTCTAGACACCTATCTGAGTAGCATGCTATACACAAGTGTAACTTAATTGTGAAGTGTGGATTGTCAGTGACTAAGGTCTCTAAAAAATCACCAATCTGGATGATCGTAGTTTTTGCTATGATTATAAGCGCGATTCTTAGGCCGCCTGGAACCATGGTTAGTTTTGAGGGGGGCAGTGCGACTTATATAATATGCTCTGATGCTGGCATTACTACTATTACAGTTCCTCACCCAGATAATGACAGCCCAAATAATGGGGATTCCCAGAATTTTTGTAATTTCTTTACTTCTAAATTTGCGGCTCTTCCTTTTTCTCTCCTTAATATCACATTGGCAACTCAACATGATATTATCAATAATATTGCCAAAAATCCCTATAATTTAATTGCGTTTATTCGCCTTACTACACACTCCTCAAGAGCACCTCCTTTGTTGGTTTGAATTCTAGTTTTTAAAATTTAAATCAAATTAAAAGGACAAACTTATGTTCAAATTATCTAGTGCTGCACGCTTAGTGTCAGCAGCATTTCTTGTCGCCTCAATTTCTGCTCCAGCATTTGCCGCAGAAAATGAATTAACCGTTGCATTTAAACGTGATCGATACAGTGTTGATGAAGAAAAATTTACATTCACTGTTCGTCGCCCTGCAGCTCAAATTGTTGAAACCGCAGTGAAGCCAGACGCTAATTTTCTGCCTGAGCCTTTGCTTTTTAAAAGTTGGGATTATGTAGATGGGGTTTATTCCATAACATTGCGTGAAGGGGTGAGCTTTTCTGATGGCACACCTTTTAATGCCGATACTGCTATCGCTGCATTAAAGCTCTATGATTCTGGGCGCTCAGACTTTTTACAAATTGACCCTGAGAGTTTTGAAAAATCTGGCCCTTTTAGCTTTAACTTCCGCTCTGAAGTTGGCTCCTCACTTGTCATTGAAAATATGACACATAGAGCAACATCACTTTTTTTAACTGGTACAAACCGAGCTGAAAATCCAATTGGCACAGGTCCCTATTTGTTTGAAAATTATGTGCCTAATCAATCTTTAACAGTTAAGAGAAATCCTAACTATTGGGGTGAAGCGCCAAATATAGACAAGCTAACTTTCCGCTTTATTGGTGATGATAATGCACGTCTGTTGGCATTGCAGAATGGAGAGATTGATATTATTGGTGAAGTAACACCGCAAATGTTGTTATCAATGCCTCAAGATGGGTCTGTAATATTGCATGAAAGCCGGCCAATTCGATATGTCGCATTGTTGGCTAATCTAAATGGTGCTGCACCTTTTGATATTATGCATGATTATAAAGTGCGTGAAGCCATTGCCTGGTCTATTGATCGTGAAACTATTGCTAGCGTTCTTTATGCAGGGCGTGGCATTCCAGCCAAAGGGATTTTGCCAGGATGGATGTTTAATCTTGGAGATAATCATACCGATGGTTTTGGCTATGATCCAAAAAAAGCAGGTGAGATGCTAGATGCAGCTGGATGGGTCATGGGCTCAGATGGCATTCGTGAAAAAGACGGGCGTAAAATGACGCTTCGTTTAGTTGCTGCTTATCCAAATGTTTCAAGTGTTAAACCAATGCCTGAAATGCTTGAGCAAATGTTCTTGGCTGTTGGAATTGATATTGACCTTGTGGAGGTCGATGACAGTGGAGTTTATAGCTCAACCTATCTTAAGCCAGGTGAAGGTGATTTATTCATGGAATTTGCTTCGAATAATAACACCGATCCAACCTATCTGCTTAATAACCTATTTACAACAAAAACTCCTTGGGCAAGCTATCAGCTAACTGCACCAGGACCACATGTAGATGCCATGCTTGAGCAAGCGCGTGCAGCGCAAACTCGGGACGAGGTTATTGAAAAAGTGCGGGCAGCGCATAGAGCCATCGTTCAAGATGACCTTGCGGCGATTCCAATTCTTTTAGTACCAAACTTCACACTCTCACGTCCTGGCATTAGCGTTCCTATGTCAGAATATGCTGATTGGGTTGATTTTGGGCAAGTTACTCTTAGCGATTAACTTACTAAAATAAATTTTAAGGCGGGGCGCAAATTATGTGCCCCCTCTAAAATTAGGATTTAATCCATGATAAAATATTTGCTAATACGTTTGGCTAGCGCTTTGCCTACACTATTGGGCATGACTATTGTCGCTTTTGCAATTGTTTCTCTTGCCCCAGGTGATCCCATAGAGCAGGAATTGCGTGCTATGGGCATCGTTCCCACTATTGAGGATTTGAATGCTCTAAGAGCAAAATATGGGCTTGATAAGCCATTTATTTATCGCTATTTTGACTGGATGTCTAGGGCAGTCCAATTCGATTTTGGCACTTCTATTGCTACTGGGCGAACTGTTATCAATGAATTAAAGCTTCACTTTCCTGCAACATTTATTCTTGCCATAAGCGCACTTTTTGGCACAATATTAATATCATTAGCACTTGGCATTGCTGCTGTTGCTTCCAATCAAAACATAGCTAGCTTTTTACGTGCCTTAACTGTGGTTTTGGTTTCAATACCTTCATTTTGGTTGGCTCTAATTCTGATATATATATTTGTATTTTACTTTGGTTGGGCTCGATTGGTGGGGGACGGTAGCTTGCGTGATCTTATTTTACCTGTTGTCACCCTTAGCCTTGGCTCTGGAGCGGCTCTGGGGCGGGTTGTTTATGAGCGGATACGTGCTGAAATGTGCGAAGATTATGTCCGATTAGCTATTGCCAAAGGCGTTTCCCCAGCAAAAATTTTGTTACGCCACATAACTCCACGTATAATTGGCCCATTAGCCACCGCTTGGACAAACGCTTTAGGTGCATTGTTGGGTGGTGCGGTAATTGTTGAATCAATTTTTGGCTGGCCAGGTCTTGGTCAACTCATTTTACAAGCTATTTCCCAAAGAGATTTTCCAATTATTCAAGCCTATCTAGTTTTTATGGGGCTTGGATTTTTTGTTACTAGCTTGATAGCCGATATCATCGTGATAATTACTGACCCCCAGTTGCGACGGAAGAATAGTCATGAATAATTTCAGCGCTAAAAAAGCCAATCCGTTACAGAAATTCATATTTAACTTGAAAAAGCATAGCGGCCTGAGCATTGGCATCATCATTTTATTTGCTTTTGCTTTGATCTCTTTATCACCACTATTCATCACATATATTGAACCCAATAAGATGGATCTGCTGGCAAGACTTTCTCCTCCCTCGAGTGAGCATATTTTAGGGACCGACCATTTGGGACGCGATGTTCTTTCTCGTTTCGTTGCAGCAGTTCCAGTCTCCCTTGGCGCAGCTCTCTTTGCAATGGTGGTAATTCTTGCAATCTCCCTACCATGGGGTTTAATAGCTGGAATTATGGGGGGGCGTGTTGATGCGATAATGATGCGAATGGCTGATATTATTATGGCTTTTCCAACATTGATATTTGCTCTAGCTATAATTGGTTTTATGGGAGCTTCTTTAGAGGCCTCAATAATAGGAGTGGCGGCAGCTTGGTGGCCATCAAACGCTCGCATGATACGCGCCTTGGTTCTTGCAGCCAAAGAGCGTGAATTTGTGCGCGCCGCACGGCTGGCTGGCGCATCAGATCTTCGCATTGTCTTTCGCCATATTATGCCGCAAATTCTGCCACCACTTACAGTAATAATTTCTTTAGAAACTGCTTCAGTTTTGCTTGCTTTATCTTCTCTTAGTTTTTTAGGGATTGGCGCTCAGCCACCAACTCCAGAATGGGGAGCAATGCTTAACGAAGCACGTCCATTTTTTAATCAGGCTCTACATATGCTACTTGTTCCTGGACTTGCTGTAACTTTGGCTGTTTTGGGTCTTAATCTTGTTGGCGAGGGGCTGCGCCATCTTCTTGATCAGAGGGAGCCTTATAAATGGTAAACGCATTATTGGTTGAGGGATTAAGTTTGCATGCCAATGGGCAACTGCTTTTAAATAATGTCTCTTTTGAACTTGCACTAGGTGAAAGAAAAGGTCTGATTGGTGCCAGCGGGTGCGGCAAATCTCTTACTGCCAGTGCCATTTGTGGTCTGCTACGTCCACCACTTTCGATTGCAACAGGGCAGATAATTCTTGATGGTCGCAATATTCTTGACTTTAGTAAAAAAGAATGGCGAGCGGTGCGGGGACGGCACATATTTCAGATTTTCCAAAGTCCAGGAACCGCTCTGACCTTAGCGATGCGTATAGGGCCTCAACTTATTGAAGCTGCAGAAATAGCGGGGGTGAAAAACCCTAAAATGACAGCCATAAAAGCCCTGCACGATGTTGAGTTAGACGAAAACATCACCGAGTTTTTTCCCTATCAGCTTAGCGGAGGCATGAAGCAAAGAGTGCTTATAGCTATGGCGTTAATATTGCGCCCGCGCATTCTAATTGCTGATGAGCCTACAACTGGTCTCGACGTTCTAACAGAATATGAAATCCTATCTTCCCTAAACACAATGATTGAAGAAACTGGTGCTTCGTTATTATTCATCAGTCATGATTTGCGTGTTGTGCGCAATGTCGCCCAGCGCACTCTTGTTATGCATGAGGGACAAATATTAGAGGAAACTCAGGTAGATATGCTTATGCAATCTAGTTATAAACACTCCAAATCTCTTGCAAAAGCTGCAGCTAGATTGGTGCACTCATGCTGAACATAAAAGGACTAACAAAGAGCTTTTATAATTCAGTGGTTCTTTCCAACATTGAGTTGAGTATTGAGAAGGGAAAAATCCTCGGACTGATTGGTCATTCTGGATCTGGCAAATCCACATTGGCACGTTGCCTCGTGGGCTTAGAAAAACCTCAATCTGGCCAAATATATTTAAACGATAAATTAATTATTCCGGGGCAGGGGGAAGCGCGTCAAAAGATCCAATATTTATGGCAAGACCCAATGCAAGCACTTAGTCCTTTTTTGAGCGCTCATGGAGCAATCGTGGAAAGCTTGAACGGCTTTAATATTGGATCAAGAGGTTCGCGCTCTGCTCGTGCAACTAAATTATTAGAAGATTTGGGGATTGGCTCTGATTTAGCTATTCGAAAACCGCACACTCTATCAGGCGGACAAGCACAGCGTATTGCCTTAGCGCGAGCTTTGGCAGCTGAGCCAGACTTACTTATTCTTGATGAACCTCTCTCCTCGCTTGATTTGCCAACCCAGATTGCAACAATTGATCTTTTACGCAAAATACATGCAGATCGTGGGATATCAATGCTAATCATTAGCCATGATCTGGCTCCGCTTTGGCAGTTGGCCAACCATATTGCCGTCTTAGACAGGAAGGAAATAGTTGAAAATCTGCCAATATCCGAATTTGCAAAAAAAGCGTGCCATCCATTGTCACGCGCCTATATTCAATTATCCGCATTTCATTAAGCCTGCTTCTTCAAAAATCTTATTCAGTGAGAAAATAGAGTTTACTCAAGGCTGGGTTAAAAATAGAAGCAAAATAGTTCATCGAACTGGTTATAAATATCTTTAATATGGAGCTATCTAAGTCCAAGACGTGGCATTGTTTTTGAATTCTTTACGTTCCCAGTAGCTATTAAAAACACTCCTGTGATTGGGTCGGCATTGCTAAGTGCCCAGTTGATGGTTGGGTTTTGCTTTATGCAAAATGGTAAAATGACTTTACCTAATCCACCACTTAGATAAACATGGCTAGAATCCTTATCCATAAGTATGTTTGCTATCTGTGAAATCTGTTTGGCGGCTTTTTCCAGCATGTTGATGCAATAAGCATCATTTTCTTCAACTCCATTAACTATTAAAGGTGCTAGTGCTGCATAGTCTTTGGGTTTAGCTTGTATATGCCATTGCATAATATCACTTGGATCGTTGCCAGTCATAGCAAGAATGTCTTTGATGATTTTTTTACTTAAATGAGGCTGCGAAATTATTCCATCTAATGATTTTAAAAAGTCACTAAACAGGATAAGTCCAATCCACGCCCCACTGCCTGTGTCGCCAGCTGGAAATCCCCAAGAGCTAGCAAATTGTATTTTGCCTTCATCATTAAGACTCAAAGCGCCAACACCTGTGCCAACAGATATTAGTGCGCCAGATTTACCTTTTGTTGCAGCGATTAGAGCGCCATAACCATCTTCCATTAGTTGGTTTTCACTAAATTTCTCAAGCAATTTGACTAGCTTGCTTGCTTGTTCTGGCAATCCAATGCCAGCAATTCCTGCTGTTAATTTAACTTGCTTAGGGTTTAGTAAATTTGAGTTATTATATTTTTCATGCTGAGCCTTAATGTCTGACCAAACAATATTGATGGAATTAAAACATTGATTAGCCCCTAAGGATAGGGCGCCAGCTGGTCCTTTGGCACGATAAAGCTCTTTGCCCTGTAAGTTAAAAAGAGCCCCGCGAGTATTAGTTCCACCAATGTCGAGGCAAAAATGATAATTTATGGTGTTTTTCACGTGAGTTATAGCCAGTTAGTTAGAGAATAGATGTAGATATTTAATCGCTATCTTGGACATAAGTTTAAATAAATAGCAAGCAGAGCAGAAATTTTCATTTTGAAATTTTTTTAGAAAAGATGATTATTAGGTTAATAATTATTGCTAAGTAGGTTTTGTTTTGGTAGTATTTTGGTATGAGTGGTAAATTCTATAGCTTGGGAGGGCGCTAGGTGGCAGTAAGTGATGTAAAAAATCAAAAAGCTATGTCAGATGATCAAGAGTGGCGAGAGACAGAATTTCGTTCTGCACGTTACGAAGGCTTAGAAACATGGTCATCACATGAAATACTTTCTGCTCTGCTTGGTGGGCAGCATCAAGCCCTCAATGCTGTTTTTGCAGCGTTACCAAAACTGAATGAAGCAATAAGTGCTGCGGTTTTGCGTTTATCCAATGAAGTTGGGCGTATAATTTATGTTGGTGCAGGCACATCTGGTCGTTTAGCTGTTTTAGATGGCATTGAATTAACTCCTACATTTGGCTGGCCGGTTGAGCGATTAAAATATCTTTTTGCTGGTGGGGACGCAGGCTTTAGCCACGCAATTGAAGGAGCAGAAGACGATGCACAGGCTGGCCGAGCTGAAATTCTTGCGCTTAATCCAACCTTTGATGATATAGTGATTGGTCTTGCTGCTAGTGGAACCACTCCTTATACACGTGCTGCAATTAAAGCTGCTCGAAAGGCTGGAGCTTTAACGATAAGCTTTGCCAATAACCCTCAAGCTCCTTTGCTAAATGATGCAGAATTTGGAATATTGTTACGTAGTGGCGCAGAAGTTTTATCTGGCTCAACTCGACTTGGGGCAGGGACTAGCCAAAAAATCGCTTTAAATTTATTTTCAACTACATTGATGATTGGTCTTAATAAGGTTCATCAAGGTTATATGGTAGATATGCAAGCTAGTAATGAAAAACTAATATTGCGGGCGCAACGTATGGTTATGGAAATTACTGGTTGCGATTTACAAAAAGCAACATTTGCGCTTGAAAAAAGCGATTATCACACAAAGCTTGCTGTTTTAATTGTTCAGGGACAAGATAAGGACGAGGCTTTGAGTGCGCTCAAACGCCACAACGGAAACCTAGCTGCTGCTTTGTCTGGTGGATAGACCAACAAGTATTGTATCTGGTTAGAATGCCCAAAATGGGTAAAAACATAGATGATTATGATAACAGGAGAGAAAAAATGAAAAAAATTATCCTAAGTGGTCTTACTGCCACTCTTATGATGAGCGCAAGCAGTGTTGCTTATGCCGTGGATCTAACTATCGAAAGCTGGCGCAACGACGATCTGGCTATTTGGCAAGATACAATTTTGCCTGCTTTTCATGCGTCGCACCCAGATATCAATGTAACTTTTGCGCCAACTGCACCTGCGCAATATAATGCGGCTTTAAACGCTAAGCTTGAAGGTGGAACAGCTGGCGATCTAATTACTTGCCGCCCATTTGATTCTGCATTGGACCTGTATAACAAAGGGCAGTTAGCTAAATTAAATGGTCTGCCTGCACTAGATAATTTTTCTGATGTAGCAAAATCTGCTTGGACTACTGATGATGGTAGCGCAACTTTTTGTGTGCCAATGGCCGCTGTTATTCACGGCTTTATCTATAATAAAGATGCCTTTAAAGAGCTTGGTTTAAGTGAGCCAGAGACACAGGCAGAATTTACTGCCGTTTTGGACGCAATTAAAGAAGATGGCAATTATATACCGATGTCAATGGGCACAATGGATCAGTGGGAAGCCGCCGCTATGGGTTATCAAAATATTGGCCCAATGTATTGGAAGGGTGAAGAGGGTCGCCTTGCTATTATCAACGGCACTGCAAAACTTACTGATCCAGAATGGGTCAAACCTTTTGAAGTGTTAGCTCAATGGGGTCAATATTTAGGTGATGGTTTTGAAGCACAAGCCTATCCTGATAGCCAAACATTATTCACTCTTGGTCGTGCAGCAATTTACCCTGCTGGCTCTTGGGAAATAACTGGTTTTAACAATGATGCTGATTTTGAACTTGGCGCTTTCCGCCCGCCGCTACCAAATGCAGGTGACAAGTGTTATATCAACGATCATACTGATATTGCGATGGGTCTAAACCCAGCATCTGAAAATGCTGAAGCAGCAAAAACCTTCCTTGATTGGATGGGTACTGAAGAATTCGCTCAACTCTATTCCAACGCATTGCCAGGATTTTTCTCTTTATCCAAACATGCAATTAGCTTAGATGATCCGCTTGCCAATGAGTTTATCTCATGGCGTGCAGAGTGTGATTCAACCATTCGTTCTGCTGCACAAATCCTAACCCGTGGTGGCACTCCAAACCTTTGGTCAGGCATGTGGACAGCGTCTGCAAACGTTATTAACGGGACGCAAACCCCCTCTGAAGCCGCTGCTGGACTGCAATCTGGCTTAGAAAGCTGGTACGAACCTCAGCAAAAATAATCTAAGAAAATAGTAATTGAGCGCCAGATTGCTTTTGTTTGGCGCTCAAAATAAACATAAAAAGGTGGGGCATGCAGAATAGGGAAGAAGCGTTAAAGCGCAAAAAAAGACCATTTCGTTGGCATATTCTAATTTTCTTGGCTCCGGCGGCTATTATTTATACTATAGTAATGATTTTGCCTTTGGCCGAAACCTTGCGACTGTCTTTTTTTTATGTGGATAGTACCACCCGCGAAGTAAGCTTTGTTGGGCTTAAAAACTATTTAGAGCTATTTTTTAACCCCTATTGGATTGGCCCATTTCTTAATGCGCTATGGAATAACACCTATTTTTTCATCATTCATATGTTGGTGCAAAACCCAATTGGAATTATGATTGCAGCCTTGCTTTCTATGTATCATTTGCCGGGTAAAAAATTCTATCGCACTGCTATTTTTATGCCTACTTTACTGTCTTTCGTAATTGTTGGTTTTGTCTGGAAATTGATGCTCTCCCCACTTTGGGGGGTTTCCAAAGGACTACTAGAGAGTGTTGGATTGGGCAGTTGGTTTATGCCGTTTTTGGGACGTGAAGAAACCGCACTTACAACTTTAGCATTCATCTCAGTTTGGCAATTTATTGGTATTCCTATGATGCTAATTTATGCTGCCCTTCTTTCTATTCCAGAAGAAATTATTGAAGCGGCAGAGTGCGATGGTGTTACTGGTTTTTCGCAGTTTTTCAAAATTAAATTGATCCTAATTCTACCTACTATTGGTATTATTTCTATCCTAACATTTGTTGGCAATTTTAACGCCTTTGATTTAGTTTATACAACACAAGGGCCGCTAGCAGGCCCCAATTTTTCAACTGACCTTTTAGGTACTATTCTTTATCGGACATTTTATGGTCAGCAGACTCAGCCAGGTGATCCAAATATGGGTGCAGCTATCGCTACGATGATGTTTCTTATTATTCTTCTTGGTATCTCGATTTATCTGTTTTTTATTCAGCGCAAAATAACTAGATATGAAATGTAAGGAGTAAGAAATGGCTATTTCACGCGCAAGGCGCAATCTCATTGCTGAATTAGGTGCTCATGCATTTCTTTTAACATTCACTATCATCGCACTGTTTCCAGTGATTTTGATCATTATAAATTCGTTCAAATCAAAAAAGGCGATATTTCGTGATCCCTTGGCGTTACCCAATAGTGAGACTTTTGATTTGATTGGCTACACTACTGTGCTTACTCAGGGTAATTTTCCTCTATATTTTTGGAACTCGCTCTCAGTAACACTTGCTTCATTATTTTTGATTTTACTATTGGGTGCAATGGCGGCCTTTGCATTATCAGAATATAAGTTTCCATTCAATCGTTTAACAGGTTTATATCTAGCGCTAGGTATTATGATACCTATTCGACTTGGAACTATCGGCATTTTAAAATTGATGGTTGCAACGGGTTTAGTTAACACTCATTGGGCGCTTATTTTAGTATATACTGCGTCTGGATTGCCTTTATCTATATTCATTCTTTCGGAATTTATGAGGTCAGTGTCAGCTGACCTCAAAGCAGCGGGGCGTATTGATGGTCTATCAGAATATGCTATATTTTTTAAATTAGTTTTACCCTTGGTTAGACCCGCAATGGCCACTGTTGCTGTGTTTTCAATGATACCTATTTGGAATGACCTTTGGTTCCCATTGATTTTAGCCCCAGCTGAAGAAACAAAAACTCTTACGCTTGGAGCGCAAGTTTTTGTAGGTCAATTTACAAATAATTGGAATGCTATTTTGGCGGCAATGGCTCTAGCTATAATTCCAGTAATGATTCTTTATATTATATTTTCACGTCAGTTAATTAAGGGACTTACCGCAGGTGCAGTTAAATGAGTAAGCAGCCAGTCAAAGTGCTAGTAGTTGGTTTGGGGAATATGGGTCGATCCCACGCCCTTTCCTATTATAAGAATTCTGGTTTTGAAATTGTTGGTCTGGTTAATCGCTCTAGCCCTGAACTTGATCCAGCTTTAGCTGATTATGAAATTTTACCTTCATTTGAGAAAGCGCTAAGTGAATTAAAACCAGACCTTGTTTCAATTAACACCTATTCTGATAGCCATGCAGATTTCTCTATAATGGCTTTAGAGGCTGGATGTCATGTGTTTGTTGAAAAACCTCTTGCCAGCACACTTGCAGATGCTAAGCGGGTTGTTGCAGCAGCTAAAGCAAATAATCGCAAACTTATTATTGGCTATATTTTGCGCCATCACCCCTCATGGATGCGTTTAATTGCTGAGGCACGTAAGCTCGGTGGTCCTTTTGTATTTCGTATGAATCTTAATCAGCAATCATCTGGCGATAGCTGGCATACACATAAGCAGTTAATGAAAAGCACCTCTCCGATAGTTGATTGTGGTGTGCATTATTTAGATGTTATGTGCCAAATTACAGATGCTGATCCAGTTGAAGTGCGTGGCATGGGTGTGCGCTTGTCTGATGAAATTGATTTAGGAATGTATAATTATGGCCATCTGCAAGTCTTGTTTAAAGATGGATCGATTGGTTGGTATGAAGCTGGTTGGGGTCCGATGATTTCACAAAGCGCTTTTTTTGTAAAAGATATTATGTCTCCCAATGGATCAGTTTCTATAATTATTGATGAGGGCGCAAAATCTGACGATATAGATACTCACACAAAAACTTCCTCTATTTTAGTGCACCACGCTAAAACTACAAATGAAGGAGATTTTGCAACTTCAGACCAGTTATTAAAAATGGATAGTGAGCCTAACCATCAAGAATTATGTGATCTTGAGCAAGCATTTGTGCTTAAGGCCATTCATGAGAATATAGATTTAGATCAGCACATGTATGATGCTGTAAAATCCCTTGCTGTAGTTTTGGCTGCAGATAAATCAATAAAAACTGGAAGAGTTCAAAGATTGGATACACTATACTATGGCTGACTTAAGAATAAAAAACCTTTATAAATCTTATGGTGAAGTTAAGGTGTTAGAGGGGCTTAATTTAGAAATTGCTAGTGGTGAATTTTGGGTTTTGTTGGGGCCTTCTGGTTGTGGAAAGTCAACATTGCTTCGCATTATAGCAGGGCTTGAAGATGAAACCGCTGGAGAGATTTTTCTTGATAATCAATCTATTACTACACTCCCCCCAGCAAAGCGCGGCATAGCTATGGTTTTCCAAACCTACGCTCTTTATCCGCACCTTAGCGTGCGGGGCAATATGTCGCTTGTGCTTAAACAAGCAGGACACACTAAAGAGGAAATTGAAAGGCGGGTTGCAGAGAGTTCGCGTGCCTTGGAGTTAAATGACCTGCTTGATCGAAAGCCTTCAGAATTATCTGGTGGTCAACGTCAGCGAGTTGCTATTGCCCGTGCAATAGTTCGCAATCCAAAGCTATTTTTGTTTGATGAGCCACTTTCAAATTTAGATGCCTCTCTTCGTGGTGCAGTGCGTATAGAAATTGCTCAGTTACATCAGCGACTATCCTCTACTATGGTTTATGTGACCCATGATCAAGTTGAGGCCATGACTTTGGCTGATAAAATCGTGGTGATGCATGATGGTGATATTCAGCAGGTTGGCTCTCCACGCGAATTATATGAAACTCCAGCAAATTTATTTGTTGCTGGGTTTATTGGTTCGCCGCCTATGAATTTTCTTGAAATAGAAAAAATTGATAAATCATTAGCATTTTTATATAGTGGTGAAACTATTTCTGTTGGAAAAATAGCTCCAAAAACCCACGGCAAAGCAAAAATGGGCATCCGCCCAAACGCTTGGCAATTGGTGAGTAGTGATAGCAAATCTGCGGATATCGTTGGTGAAGTTTTATTAGAGGAATATTTGGGTGATGCAACTTATGTGCATATTAAACTTGAGGACGGATCTCAGGTAATAGTAAGAGAAAACCCCAATAAAAATAATAAAATTGGCAAAAAAATAGGTATAAATATACTCCCTGATTCAATCCATCTTTTTGATAGCGTAACTGGGAATCGTTTGAATGGGTAGGCTTGATAATATTTCTAATAAATCAACATATATGCACAAAGAAATTCATGAAATTCCAGCTACAATTTCAAGGCTCTTGCAAGATTCAGATAAGAATATCTCCAGTGCTGCTAAGGCCATGCGCGATCAAAATCCCAATTTAATAATCACTATAGCACGTGGCTCTTCAGATCATGGAGCAAGCTTTTTAAAATATGCAATTGAAATAGTAGCAGGGATACCTGTAGCATCTTTAGGTCCATCTGTTAATTCCATTTATGGGATCAATCTAAAATTAAATAATGCCGCCTGCCTGTCCATTTCTCAATCAGGGGCCAGTCCAGACATTATTGCTGCAACAAAAATGGCAAAAATATCTAGCCCATTAACTATTGCCCTAACCAATCAAAGCAATTCTTTATTGGGTCAAGCGGTTGATCATGAAATTAACATTGCCGCTGGTTCTGAATTGAGTGTGGCTGCTACTAAAAGTTTTGTAGCTTCTATTGTTGCTGGGCTTTTGTTGTTAGCAAAGTGGCAACAAGATGACTTATTACTGGCGGCACTAAAGACGCTTCCAGATCAAATTGAACAAGCGCTTAAATGTGACTGGAATAAGTTAGAAACATCGCTTGATCCAGATGAATCACTATTCGTTTTGGGGCGAGGTCCATCATTGGCAATTGCCAATGAGGTTGCCTTAAAATTTCAGGAAATTTGCGGAATTCATGCACAAGCCTATAGCGCAGCTGAAGTTATGCATGGTCCAATGGCATTGATCAAAAAAAATTTTCCACTCTTAGCTCTTTGCGCTCGCGACGGTGCATATCAATCTTGTGTAGAATCTTCACAAAAACTCGCACAATATGGCGCA
Source organism: Hyphomicrobiales bacterium (assembly GCA_026989045.1). Lineage (GTDB taxonomy): Bacteria > Pseudomonadota > Alphaproteobacteria > Rhizobiales > Devosiaceae > S141-66. The sequence continues at coordinate 16,823 of JALSJY010000064.1, forward strand.
TCTGTATTTATCACTGCAAAAGATATTAAAAATAGCAAAGCGCTTGATTTTGTTGCAACTGCCCACCCAATTACAGATGCCTTATGTTTAGTCATTCCATTTTATATTTTTGCAGAATCTTATGCGCGTAAATTAGGACTAAACCCTGATAAACCTCCTCTATTACATAAGGTTACGCAAACAAGATGAGTAATATTTTTGCAGTTTTAGCACCTAAAATTTTTGATGGTCATAAATGGCTAGAGGATGCTGCGCTAATTATTAATGATAAGCATGTTGAACATATTTCTCCAATTTCAGAATTGCCGCAAGCTATTAAATCAATAGATTTAGGGCAGGGGATAATTTCGCCTGGTTTTGTAGATTTACAGGTTAATGGTGGTGGTGGGGTTTTGTTAAATAATGACCCTAGTGTTGATGGGATACGTAAAATTTGCGCTGCTCATGCTCAGTTTGGCACAACGTCATTATTTCCAACATTGATTACGGATTCTAATGATGTTCGCAACGCAGCAATCACTGCTTCAATTGAGGCGCGCAAACAAAATATAACTGGATTTGCTGGATTGCATTTGGAGGGGCCACATATTTGTGTTGCAAGAAAAGGAGCTCATGATAAAAAATATATCCGCCCAATGTTAGATGAAGATGTTGAAATATTACTTGCTGCACAATCTAGTATTTTATCAGTGATTGTTACACTTGCAGCAGAGTCAGTTACGCCTAAGCAGGTGGAGGCTCTTTCAGCAGCTGGTATAAAAATATCGCTTGGTCATTGCGATGCAGGAATTGATCAAATAAATCCATTGCTTGATGCTGGAGCCAGTATGTTTACTCACCTTTTTAATGCTATGAGTCAAATGAGAGCTCGAGAACCAGGTATGGTTGGTGTGGCTCTTGGAACAAATAGCTATGCCTCCATTATCGCTGATGGATATCATGTTCATCCACAATCAATTGCCAATGCCATCGCTGCTAAAAAAGCACAGAATGGTAAGGTTTTTTTAATTTCAGATGCTATGTCATTCATTGGAACAAATGCTCAAGAATTGGTTTTAAATAATAGAAAAATCTTACGTCACGATGGTAGATTAAGTTTAGAAGACGGAACATTGGCGGGAGCGGATATTGAGATGGCCTCGGCTGTTAGATATATGCACCAGCAAATTCATCTTGAACTAGCAGAGGCCTTGCGTATGGCTACAATCTATCCACGCTCTGCTGCTGGGTTAGATAATATCGGTGATTTGCTACCTGGTTCACGAGCGGATTTTGTTTGGCTTGACGATAATCTTACAGCGCAAGCAACATGGATTGAAGGTCAAAAAATTTAGCTGTGTTTATTTAGCTAATTGCAGTTGTGCTACAAAATCATACTTATCTCCACGATAAATTGATTGGGTAAATTCAACTACTTTTCCTGATGCTAAATATGAAGTCCGTTCAATTTTTAAACCTGCTACGCCTATCTCGACATTTAGAATGTCAGCATCTTCAGCTTGTAAATTTGTTGCTGATATTCGTTGCGTTGCACGCACTGGGCGGTTTCCATTTTGACCCAAGACTTCATAAAGTGAATTTGTAACTAAAAGCGGATTAGGTAATATGTCAGGAGATAGTGCGGCGCGCTCAATTGCCAGTGGAATACCATCGGCACTTCTTAAACGCGATAAGCGCACAACGCTACTATTTTCGCTAAGTTGCAAAATTTCAATTTCTTTACTGGTAGGTAAAAACAACCCTCTCTCTGTCCACAATGAATGCACACTCATGCCACGTAAAGCCATGTCCTCAGTGAAGGAGGTAAGACTAGAAAGTGATTGCTCAACCCGCCGCCCCTTTTCAGTAACAAAAGAACCAGAGCCACGTTTTTGAGTAATCAATCCATCTTCAACTAGCGTTCCAATAGCTCGCCGAACAGTTACTCGTGAAAGTCCTGTCATTAACGCGATATCACGTTCTGCAGGTAGAGCAGCATCAGGCTCAAGCTTGCCAGAAGTGATGGCCTGCGTTAAATGGCGTTGCAATTGTAAATATAATGGGCCACCTGAAGTATTGAGCCAATTTGATGGGTTAAAAAAATTATTTATAGTCATCAGGGCGTCCATTCATGTTGATATAGATAGTAATTTAATGATGGCGTATTATCAATACCATTGCAATACCATTTAAGTAAAGACTAACTAACTTGAGGGTGCTTAATGATGTTTTTTAAATTTATTGATATAGTATTTGTTGCAATATAAAAAAGAATGTTAGAGTTTAAAAGAAAACAGAAAAACTAGCGTATAAGCGAATTTTGCTCCACATACTGTTGAACAGGAGAGCCGTGAGATTAGAGGTTTCCAGTTAAGTAAAAGTCTTTATTTTTAATTGCTTAGCTAGTGGTTAATACTAGCTGAGTTTATAAATTGATGTGCCCCTAGATTTGTAGACACCTTGTTTGTTACAATTGGAAACAAGGAGAAATGCAAATGGGCAAAGGAATACGATATAGTGACGAGTTCAAACGGGATGCCGTTGCGCAGGTTAAAGAGCGTGGTTATTCGATCAAGGATGTGTCTGAGCGGCTGGGGATTTGCACCAAGCCATCTATTGTGGCGAGCAACCAACTTGGGCAGAAGTTTGATGTTGCATTGCCCGACCAAGTTTGGGTGACGGACATCACTTATATCCGAACGCATGAAGGTTGGCTATATTTAGCTGTTGTGATTGATCTATACTCTCGCCGTGTTGTGGGTTGCTCGATGAATGAACGCATGCAAACTAGTCTTGCCCTGAACGCTCTCTTGATGGCCATTTGGCGGCGCAAACCCAAAGCTAAAGTTATTGTTCATTCCGACCAAGGCAGCCAGTTTACCAGTCAAGAGTGGCAATCATTCCTAAGCGGTCATAATCTAAAAGCTAGTATGAGCCGCAGAGGCAATTGTTATGAGTGAGCGCACTGCGCCATTGGTTCGAGCAGTGCAAAGCGAACGCGGTGGCAGAAAGCTTCTTCCACCTGCTCAAAACCGAGCGAATTAGACGAAAGTGTTACAAAGCAAGGAAGCTAGCTCGTCAAGATGTGTTCAATTATATTGAAATGTTCTATAATTCAAAGCGAAAACGTGGTAAGTGCGGGATGCTGTCACCTACACAGTTCGAGATGGTCGCAAAAATGAAGTAACAAACTGTCTACAAAATATGGGTCACATCAAATATTAAAGGCTCTCAAAAGTTGACCTAATGGTAAATTCTCTTGCTAAAAGGTTAATATAAGTAATAGAGTGCCAACTAAGGAAAAGCCTTCGATTAAGAAGGGGAGTTTCTAGTATCTAACTATTTTGTAATGTTTATTTTTAGGAGGAATATAATGAAGTCTTTTACCAAAATTCTAACCGTTGCGCTTATTGGCTCGACCTTTCTGGTTGCACCAGTCCTAGCAGCAAAAGTGCCTGCTGGCGTTAATTTGGCAGCCGATCAAACATTTACCTATCGTGCGCTTGATGAGCATTCATCAATTGATCCGCAGATTGTTGAAGATGTTTCAGGTTCAGAAATTGTTCGTGATTTATTTGAAGGTCTATTAAACCAAGATGGTGATGGTAATCTTGTTCCAGGTGTTGCTGAAAGTTGGGAAGCATCAAACGGCAACCTCACCTATACATTTAAGTTGCGCAAAGATGCAAAATGGTCAAATGGCGACCCTGTAACTGCAAATGATTTTGTTTATTCTTGGCAACGTTTAGCTGATCCACAAACTGCATCTCCTTATGCTTGGTTTATGGAAATTATGTCACTTGAAAACGCCAAAGACATTATTGCAGGCGACAAAGAGCCAAGTGAACTTGGTGTTTCAGCGCCAGATGATTATACTTTGGTAGTTAATCTAACCGCTCCACTTCCTTATTTTGCGGCGATGACAACTCATGCTTCAACTTTCCCATCACCACAAAAAGTGGTTGAAGAGTTTGGCACTGCATGGACTAAGCCAGAAAATATCGTTTCAAACGGTGCTTATGTTTTAACTGAGCATGTACCGAATGAGCGTTTAGTGCGTGAGCGCAATCCAAACTATTGGAATGATAGCGAAACAGTGATTGAAAAAGTTACGGTGCTGGTTATTAACAGTGATGATGCAGCTCTTACTCGCTATCTCGCTGGTGAACTTGATAGAACTGAAATTCCATCTGGTCAATATCCACGCCTTAAGAAAGAATTTCCAAATCAGGCAATTTCTTTCCCACGTCTATGTAATTATTATTATACTTTCAATCTAAGCGATTCTGGCCCAGAGGCGTTTAAGGATGTTCGTGTTCGTAAGGCGCTTGCTTATTCGCTAGATCGTTCTGTTGTAACTGAGCAAGTATTAAAGGGTGGTCAGTTTGAAGCCTTTACATTCACTCCAGCAGCTACTGCTAACTTCACTGTTCCAGATGTTGCTTGGGGCAAAATGAGCCAAGCTGAACGTGATGCTAAAGCTAAAGAGCTTATAGCTGAAGCTGGATATGGCAATGGTGGGAAACCACTTGCTTTTGAACTTCTTTATAATACTTCAGAAGGCCATAAGAAAATAGCCACAGTTGCTGCACAAATGTGGAAGCAAAAACTTGGTGTTGATGTAACTCTAGCTAACCAAGAGTGGAAAGTATTCCTTGAAACTCGTGGCAATCAGAATTTTGAATTAGCACGTGGTGCTTGGTGTGGTGATTATAATGAAGCTTCAACCATGCTTGACTTGCTAACTACTCCATCTGGCTATAATGACGGCAAATATTCAAATGCTGAAGTTGATAAGCTAATGAGTGATGCAAAAACAGCAGCTGATGCAAGTGCGAATTACACTAAAGTTGAAGAAATATTAGCACAAGATATGCCGGTTATTCCCGTTTATCATTATACTGGAGTTTATATGCTTAATGAAGCAATTGTTGGTTCATGGCCAGTAGGCAATGTTGAGCAAAACTGGTATTCACGTGACCTTTATAAGGTTGCTAAATAGCTTTTAACGAATATAACCTCGCTCGAAAGAGCGGGGTTTTTTCTTCTTTGGGGGCTTAGGGGCTTTAAGCTAAATGTTTAGATTCATATTAAAGCGTTTGGGAATTGCCATTCCCACCTTGCTTATTTTGATAGTATTTTCCTTCACTTTGATGCATGCCGCACCAGGTGGTCCATTTACTTCTGAGCGTAAATTACCACCACAAGTTTTGGCAAATATTGAAGCTAAATATGGGCTTGATCAGCCTTTTTATAAACAGGTGACAAATTATATTGTTTCTATTGTTACCAAAGGTGATTTTGGCCCTTCGTTTCGTTACAAAGACAGAACAGTGAATGATGTTATAAAGCAGGGCTTTCCAATAACATTAAAATATGGTTTTTGGTCTTTTGTCGTTGCTGTTAGTGTGGGGATTTCTTTAGGGATTGTTGCTGCTTTAAAACATAACAGCTGGATAGACTATTTTGCGGTTGGCTTTTCCATTGGGGCGCAAGTATTGCCCAATTTTGTTATGGCACCGATTTTGGTGATAATCTTTACTCTTTGGCTTGGCTTGCTTCCGGGCGGTGGCTGGAATGGCGGGCAGTGGCAATATTTAATTATGCCAGTGATAGCTCTCTCTACTTCTTATATGGCAAGTATTGCACGTATTATGCGTTCTTCAATGCTTGAAGTGCTAAATTCAAATTTTATTCGCACCGCTAAAGCCAAAGGGCTTCCAAATAGTGCGATTATTTTCAAACATGCTCTAAAGCCTTCTTTATTGCCTGTAATAACATATCTTGGTCCAGCCTTTGTTGGTATGATAACTGGCTCGGTGGTGATTGATATGTATTTCTCAACTGGTGGCATTGGGCGTGAATTTGTAAATGCTGCTTTAAATCGTGATTACTCGGTGATTATGGGCATTACAATTCTCATTGGGGTATTAACAATCAGCTTTAATTTAGTTGTAGATATTATCTATGCTTGGATTGATCCAAAAATTAGATATTAAAAGATATAGTGAAAAATAAATGGTATTAGGTTCAAAAAAAATACAGAAAATGGCTAATAATATGGCTAATAATGAAATGGGCAAAAGCCATTCATTATGGGCTGATGCACGCCAGCGCTTTTTTAAAAATAAAGCAGCAGTTATTTCTTTAATCACTCTTAGTTTAATTATCATTTTTGCCTTTGGCGCTCCCTATCTTACTCCATGGAGCAATGAAGAAATTGACTGGGCAATTTTAGGTTCAGTAGCAGAAGACGGCAAACCATCATTTGCTAGCAAACATTATTTTGGGGCTGATCCACTAGGGCGTGATTTATTTGCGCGAGTAGCTCAGGGTTCGCAAATTTCCTTAATGGTTGGGGTGGTTGGTGCTGGTATTGCTGTAATAGTTGGCACACTTTATGGAGCAGTAGCTGGTTATTTTGGTGGCAGGATTGATAGTTTTATGATGCGTATTGTCGATATCTTGATGTCTATTCCCTACATGTTTGTATTGATTTTACTATTGGTAGTTTTTGGGCGCTCGATATTTATGT
>JALSJY010000065.1 GCA_026989045.1 Hyphomicrobiales bacterium
TCCATCTTCAGAACAACCAATACAAGGATGCCCCGCCTGAATTGGGAAAGAAAGCCCACCATTCCAGCGAGTGGTTGCACAAGCATTGTAAGTGGTTGGACCTTTACAGCCTACTTTATAAAGGCAATAGCCTTTTTTAGCACCTTCATCGTCAAATTTCTCAACAAACTGACCAGCATTAAAATGACCACGGCGATAGCATTTGTCATGAATACGCTGTGAATAAAACATTTTCGGACGACCCTGATTATCTAGCTCAGGTAGTTTTTCAAAGGTCAGCATATAAGTAATAACGGCTGTCATAACTTCTGAGATTGGCGGACAACCCGGAACCTTAATAATCGGCTTATTGCCAATACCTGGAACTTTATGAGTCGGCGTGGCACGAGTTGGATTTGGACGTGCAGCTTGCACACAACCCCAGCTAGCACATGACCCCCAAGAAATGATTGCCTTGGCATGTTGTGCCACCTTCGTCAGCTCATCAACAAAAGGCTTGCCGCCAGTGATGCAATACATACCATCTTCACCTAAAGGGGCATTGCCCTCCACTGCTAAGATAAAATTACCATCATATTTTTCAATGGTTTCGTCAATAATTGCATTTGCCGCCTCACCAGCTGCTGCCATAATCACATTATCATAATCCAACGAAATCATGCTAAGGATAACATCTTTAGCCAGAGGATGTGCTGAGCGGATAAAACTTTCAGAACAACAAGTGCATTCTAATCCGTGCAACCAAAGCACAGGAATACGAGGTTTAGTTTCCATTGCATTAGCGATTTGCGGCGCAAAAGCAGGACTTAGCCCCAATGCACCTGCAGCTAAGCTACAATATTTCAAAAAGCTCCGGCGAGTAATTCCCTGCCTTCGCATGACTTCATAAAATGTCTCGTGCATTTTCTCTCCCTCATCATTCAACAAGCCTAAGGGTGAAAATCAGACACACTTATGACTTTATGAAAATGTAATATGAAAAGAAAATTTTCACTAGAATAAAAACTCAAAGAACAAATAATTACAATAAATTATAAAATAACACTTTAGTTTCAATTAGATAATGCAAATTTAATATATTGTTTTTGCGAATTACACAAAAAAATGGATGACAATCAAAAGATTTTAGAAAAGTAACTTACCGCTAGAAAAGCAAATCTCAGAATAACTTTCCACCTGCTTTATAAATAAATAGCATGTTTATTTTAGAATCACCTTTACTAACCGTCTACTACAACTGACAATAGTGGGGCGAGAACCGCCTCAAGATCAATTTCATCTATCGGCGCACTTATTCAAAATCACCCATTCTTTTAATATCTCACTCCCAAAGCAAAAACACTAATCTTTAAGGAGGAGGTAAATATTCTAGTTAGGATTTAAGATGTCCTCCAGCGATGACACGCCACTTTACGCTCCCTGCCAATATCTTCAATTATTGGCCGTTCATTAGCGCACTGATCAATGACTATTGGGCAACGGGTGCGAAAAGTGCAGCCAGAAGGTGGATTTATTGGTGAAGGTATTTCACCTGCTAATCCCTCAATTGTTTTCTCTCTTGCCTTGATAGGGTCAGGCACAGGCACGGCTCTAAGCAGAGCCTTTGTATAGGGGTGTTTGGGGTCGTCATAAAGATCACCAGATGGCGCAAGTTCAACCATGCGCCCAAGATAAAGCACCATTATTCTATCAGATACATGGCGCACCACACTTAAGTCATGCGATATAAAAACCAACGTCAAACCAAATTCATCTTTTAAGTCGCTAAGCAAATTTAAGATTTGCGCCTGCACTGAAACGTCCAGCGCCGACACAGGTTCATCACAAACTATGAGCTTTGGTTCAGTAATAAGTGCACGTGCAATGCCAATTCTTTGCGCTTGTCCACCAGAAAATTCATGAGGAAAGCGTGAAATCATTTCGGGCAATAAACCTACCAACTTCATCATTTTTAGCACTTTTTCTTTGCGCTGTTTTTGATTTAATTCTGGCATAAGCGTTTTTAGCGGATCAGAAATTATCTCACCAACAGTTAAACGAGGATTTAGCGAAGCCAATGGGTCTTGAAAAATAATCTGCAAATCTTTTCTATGCGGTCGCATTTTTCGCCAACCTAGGGAAGTTAAATCATCGCCAAGCCAAACAACTTGTCCCGTATCAGGGGTTAGGAGTTGTAAAATACAACGTCCTAAAGTTGATTTACCACAACCGCTTTCTCCAACAATTCCTAGAGTTTCTCCCTTACTAATAGAAAAAGAAATATTCTCAAGCGCTGTCAAAGTTTGCTTTTTGGCAAATAGGCTACCAGAAATAGGAAAGGTTTTTTTAAGATCTTTTACTTCAAGCAATATGCTCATTATTTTCCCTTTTCTCTTTCTAACTTGCCATCGTAAAAACAAGCATTTGCACGACCGTCAGAACCAACAATCAATTTTGGTGCTTCTTTAAGGCAACGCTCTAACTTGAAATCACAACGTGGATGAAAAGCGCAACCTGTTGGCAAATTTTCTAAACTTGGTGGCAAACCAACAATAGGTTCGAGTCGTTTTGTTGGATCGTCAACATGCGGGGTTGAGTGCAATAGACCAAAAGTATAGGGATTGCGCGGATAGTAAAATAATTCGTCAACACTTCCCTTTTCAACCAAGCGTCCACCATACATAACCATCATACGATCAGCAATTCCCGCCACCACTCCAAGATCATGGGTGATAAGAACAAGCGCCGTGCCAAAATCTTTAGTTAACCCCTTAAACAGCTCAAGCATTTGCGCTTGAACTGTTACATCTAGCGCAGTTGTTGGCTCATCAGCTATCAGGATTTTTGGCTCACATGAGAGCGCAATAGCAATCATCACCCTTTGGCGCATTCCACCTGATAATTCATGCGGAAAGCGAGTGATGACTTGTTTTGCATCAGGCAGACGCACCGCGTCGAGCATTCTAATAGCCTCTGTTAAAGCTGCTTTTTTACTCATGCCTTTATGTAGAGTTAGAACCTCAGTCATCTGAGAAGAAATCCGCATAAACGGATTTAACGAAGTCATCGGATCTTGAAACACCATCGATATTTGATTGCCGCGAATTTTATTTAACTTATCAGTTTCTAGTCCAATAAGTTCCTGACCTTCAAATTTTACTGACCCACTAGCATAGCCATTTTCAGCCAATAGACCAAGAGCTGCTAAAACTGTTTGGCTCTTACCCGAGCCGCTCTCGCCAACGATGGCAACGGTTTCCCCTTTGGCAATATCAAAAGAAATATTATCAACCGCCTTTACTGTTCCATGCAAAGTAGTGAAATTTACGCTAAGGTCTTTAACTGTGAGTAAGCTCATCTATCTATCCCCTTAGCGATCTTTGGGGTCAAGCGCATCACGCAGACCATCACCAATGAAAAAGAAAGAAAATAGCCCAACCACAAAAAATGCTAATGGAAACAATAATTGCCACATTGTTCCATACTGAATTGTACCAGCACCCTCAGAAATAAGCGCCCCCCAAGAGGTCAATGGCTCTTGAACACCAAGACCTAAAAAGGAAATAAAACTCTCGGTAAGAATCATAGCGGGCACTAATAAAGAGGCATAAACAATAACAATGCCAAGCAGGTTAGGAATGATATGGCGAGTAATAATGGTGAGATGGCTTGAGCCCCCAGCAACTGCCGCTTCAACAAACTCTTTATTCTTAATAACCATAGTTTGCCCGCGCACAATACGCGACATATCAAGCCAGGAAATAAGACCCAGCCCTACGAATAACATAAATATCGAGCGCCCAAAAACTACCAATAGTAAAATCAATACAAACATGTAGGGAATAGACATCAAGATATCGACAATACGCATCATAAAACTATCAATCCTGCCACCAAAATAACCAGCTATTGCTCCATAA
>JALSJY010000066.1 GCA_026989045.1 Hyphomicrobiales bacterium
GAAACACGAATACTTGCCAAAATTTTATCCTGATCAGTACTAAGAGTTTTTATTGCATTACCTGCATAAATCGGGCGATCAAATTTATTTCTCGAGTGAATTTTTATAACATCACTAATTGGCATAAGATCTAACTTTGCTGCTAATCTCCCTAATAAATTTTTACCCAAAGAATTAGAGGCAATAAAAAAGTGCGAATATGGTTTGATAATATCAACCAATATATCACATAGCACTTCAGCAGTTCTATTTTTCAAACCAGCATCATTAGCAAGTAAAACCCTATTCACCCCAGCCAATTTTGCCGCCTGTTTTGCAACATCACCCACATTATCACCAGCAACCAAAATATCAATATCAGCACCAAGTTGTTTTGCCGCCCCAACAAGCCTTGCGGTTGCAGGTTTTAATTTTCCATCATCATAATCTGCAAAAATCAAAACACTCATTATGCCATCTCCAGATTACTAGTGATATTTTTTATCTCAACAACCAAATTATCAACACAAGAAATATCTTTTCCCTTTGCTCGATCTGCTGGCTCACTGATATTTTCAGTTTTTAAGCGCGCCTTAATATCAAGATTGAATTCTTCTAGAGGTTGAATATCAAGCGGCTTTTTTTTCGCCCGCATAACCATAGGAAGTGCAACATTACGTGGCTTATTCAAACCCAAATCAGCACTAATAACTGCAGGCAGATTTAAGCGCAATTCTTGCAAACCAAAATCAACCTCACGGGTAACATTAAGGCTCACGCCATCAACAATAATTTTATTAGCAAAGGTCACCTGAGGCCAATTTAGCAAGCCCGCTAACATCTGTGGCGTTTGGCTTGCATCATCATCAACCGCTTGCTTACCCATAAGCACTAAATCTGGTTTTTCCTGTTCAACAATTTTTTGTAGTATTTTTGCAATTGCTAAAGTCTCCAAAGCATCTTCACTTAGCACCAATATAGCCCTGTCAGCCCCCATCGCCAAACCAGTTAACAGCACATCAGTAGCTTTTTTAGAACCAATTGAAACCACAATTATCTCACTAGCATCACCCTGTTCTTTTAAGCGCACCGCAGCTTCTAGCGCATGCTTGCAAAACGGGTTCATCGACATGCGCACATTTTCATTTTCAACACCAGAGCCATCGGCTTTGACGTGAATTCTCACATTATGATCAATAACTCGCTTAACTGCTACTAAGATTTTCATCTGCTTACCCAAACATATGTCATTTTTCTTTGTTCTTTGTGGCAAATCCATACAAAAGGAGCAAGTTAAGAATTACTATTCTTTTATAATAAATTAGCAAAATTTACCCCAGCTATTGACGCGGGCAAATTTCTAGCGCGAAATGCCTATAATAAAAACACATAATTCATAAGAAAAGAATCATCATGCCCATTATTAACAGACTTGCAGATTTTCACGAAGAAATAACAAAATGGAGACGTGATTTTCATGCCAACCCAGAGTTGCTTTATGACGTGCATCAAACCGTTGGCAGGGTGGAGGAACTTTTAAAAAGTTTTGGCGTTGATGAAATTACTACAGGCCTTGGTAAAACTGGCCTTGTTGCCATCATAAAAGGCAAATCAGATACAAACGGCAAAGTCATAGGACTTCGCGCTGATATGGACGCTTTACCAATTTTTGAAAAAACTGGCAAACCCTATGCTTCAAAAATTGATGGGAAAATGCACGCCTGCGGTCATGATGGCCACACAGCAATGCTGTTAGGGGCAGCAAAATATTTGGCTGAAACCCGCAATTTTAATGGCAAAGTAGCGCTAATCTTCCAACCCGCAGAAGAGGGCGGCGCTGGAGGCGATGCTATGGTAAAAGACGGCATAATGGAGAGATTTAACATTGATGAAGTTTATGGAATGCACAATTTCCCTGGCCTTCCTGTAGGCAGTTTTGCTATTCGACAGGGCGGCATTATGGCAGCCACCGATGAGTTTACTATTGAAATTGAGGGCGTGGGCGGACATGCCGCAATGCCCCACCTAACTATTGACCCATTAGTTGCTGGCGCGCACATGATAACTGGCTTGCAAACACTGGTAAGCCGCAATGTTGACCCAATAAAATCTGCGGTTCTTTCAATTACCTCAATGATTACAAATGATAGCTATAATGTAATTTCACGCATAGTCACATTAAAGGGCACAATTAGAACTTTAGATGAAGAAATCCGCAATTTAATGGAAAAACGCTTAAATGAATTTGTAATAAATAACGCTAAAGCTTTTGGTGCAACAGCTGATATAATATTCAAACGAGGCTATCCCGTAACAAAAAACGCCCCAAAGCAAACTGCTTTTGCTGCAGATGTTGCCGCACAAATTGTAGGAAATGAGCAAGTAAACAAAGACATAGAACCAACAATGGGAGGGGAAGATTTTTCTTATATGCTCAACGCCCGCCCAGGCGCTTATATTATAGTCGGTCAAGGCAACACGGCAGGGCTGCACGAAGACACCTATGATTTCAACGATGAAATAATCCCGATCGGCTGCTCATATTGGATAAAACTAACAGAAACAGCAATGCCGTTAAAATAAGACATTGTCCCAATCTCATTTACGGCGTAAGAAAAGTTTGAACAAGAATTCTTTTATAAAATTGATAATTTCATGCCAGCAAAAACAACAAGTAAAATATTTGACATTTTCATAATTGGTGGTGGGGTAAATGGAGCTGGCATTGCACGTGATGCAGCAGGGCGAGGACATTTAGTTTACTTGGCCGAAATGAATGATTTAGCTTCTGGCACATCATCTGCTGCAACAAAGCTTATTCATGGCGGTCTGCGCTATCTTGAATATTATGAATTTTCATTAGTGCGAGAGGCATTAAAAGAGCGTGAAATTCTTTGGGCAATGGCTCCATTTATAATCAAGCCAATGCGTTTTATATTACCACATCACAAAGGCTTGCGCCCAAAATGGCTATTACGGCTTGGTCTTTTTCTTTATGATCATATTGGAGGGCGTAAAAAGCTCCCACCAACAAAAACAATCAATCTAACTACAGACCCCGCAGGCAAACCATTAAGAGCAGATTCAAAAACTGGCTTTGAATATTCAGATTGTTTTGTTGATGATGCTAGATTAGTAATATTAAACGCAAAAGATGCCGCCAACAAAGGCGCTTTTATCAATGTCAGAACCAAAGTAATTTCTGCCAAACGGGCAGGTGATATTTGGGAAATAAAAGTCAAAAACACCCTAAATGGAAAAACACAAACTATTAAGGCAAAATCACTTATAAACGCCGCTGGCCCTTGGGTCGATATTGTCTCAAATATTCTATCAGATAAAAATCACATCAAAAATATTCGCCTTGTTAAAGGCTCGCATATCGTGGTCAATAAATTATATAATCACGATAAATCATATATTTTTCAGAACGAAGATGGGCGTATAATTTTTGCTATCCCCTATCAAGAAGATTTCACCCTAATAGGAACAACCGATGTCGATTATGAGGGCGATCCAAAAGATGTTGCAATTAGCTCAGATGAGCTAAACTATCTATGCAAAGCAAGTTCAAATTACTTTCGCCAAAAAGTTAAGCGCTCCGATGTTGTTTGGGCATATTCTGGTGTGCGGCCATTATTTGATGACGGAGCAGATGAAGCACAAGAAGCAACACGCGATTATGTTTTAAAGCTTGAAAAAGACCATGGCGCGCCGTTATTAAATATTTTTGGGGGCAAGCTAACCACCTACCGCCATTTAGCTGAAGAAGTGCTTGAAAGACTAGAAACTGTAATTGGCAAAAAGGGTAAGAAATGGACAGCCAATTCTTACTTACCAGGGGGTGATTTTGCCATTGGCGAGTTTGATAAATTAGTGTCAGATTTACATAGGCAA
>JALSJY010000067.1 GCA_026989045.1 Hyphomicrobiales bacterium
TAGAATTTCAAAGGGCTTTGCAATTGGTAGAAGATGAAATTCAGCTTTCAAGGCGCTATTATAATGGTTCGGTGCGTAACTTAAATGTTGCGGTGGAATCTTTCCCCTCAAATTTGGTAGCTAATGCTTTTAAATTTATCAAGGCTGAATATTTTGAGCTTGAAAATGAAGCAGATAGGGCAGTGCCTGAAGTTTCATTTAAGTGAAAATGATGTAAGTGAAAATGATGAGGAATTTTAATTCTGCTCGAAATTATTTAACTCATTTGTTGGCATTTCTAATGTTGGCTTTGGCGTTGCCTTTTGTTGGGCTGGGTGCGGCGAGTGGACAAGAGGTTATTCGCTCTTTTTCTTCTGATGTTGTTTTGCTTAAAGATGGCTCAGTTGATGTGATTGAAACCATTGAGGTGCGTGCTGAGGGAAAAAGGATTAAACGTGGAATTTTTCGTGATATTCCAACATTGATGAAAAATGATGATGGGACGCAATTAAAATCAAAATTAGAGGTGATTTCAATTAAGAAGAATGGTGAAGTTGAGCCGTTTTTTATTGAAAATATCACAGGTGGAAAACGCATTTATATTGGTCAATCTGATGTGTTTTTAAAGGCTGGAATTTATAGTTATGAAATTCATTATACTATGAGCAGAATGGCTCGGAATTTCAAAGATTATGATGAATTATATTGGAATGCTACGGGGAATTATTGGGATTTTCCAATAGAAAAAGCTGTTGCAAAAATCACCTTGCCAGATGGGGCGATTATATCTGATTTAACTGGATATACAGGCGCGTTTGGTGAAAGTGGGCAAGATTTAGCAATAATCAAAACATCTAGAAACACGGCTAGTTTTACCACCACACAGCCTCTTAAGTCTTATGAGGGAATGAGCGTTGCGGTGAAATTTCAAAAAGGGGTTTTAATAGAGCCTGAGGGGTTTGCAAAATTATGGCGATATTTGACTGATAGAGTTGGTATATTTCTTCCTATATTAAGTGCGTTTTTGGTGTTGGGTTATTATTATTTTGCTTGGAAAAAAGTAGGCAAAGACCCAGAAAAGGGGGTGATTGCTCCGCTTTTTTATCCGCCTAAAGGTTTTTCGCCAGCGCTTGTTCATTATGTCCATAAAATGGGCTGGAAAAAGAACGGCTGGAGCGCTTTTAGTGCCGCATTAGTTAATCTGGGTGTTAAGGGCCTTATTACAATTGTTAAAAAACAGGGATCAACACAGTTTTTGCTAAAAAGTAAAAGCACAAATGAACTTCCTGCTGGTGAGCAGGTGATTTATGAATATATTGCATCAAAGCGAAAAGTTGCGGTTGATAAAAATACGGGGGCTAAAATCAATTCAGTCCGCAAGGAATTTTTATCACTGCTGGGTTCAGAAAACCGATCTATCTATTTTAAAAATAATTACCCCTATGTGCTTGTTGGTTATGTAATTTCGGCTTTATGTTTATTGCTAATGGTGGTTGGTGGGGTATTGCACCCTGTTTTGGCTTTTGGTGGGATTTTTGCTGGCATTGCTTTGGGAATATTTGCATCTGCGATAAGTGGAACATGGGCAGGTGGTGGGTTTGCTAAACTATTTATATTTGCTTGGGTGTTTTTATTGATCTCTAATATAATTGGAAGCGTTTTTTCTAGTGTTACTAGTATAAGTATAGATCTTGCTTTCGTGGCGGCGCTTTCCATTGTCATTATCACTGTTATTTTTATATATATTATGCGAGCGCCAACAATTCATGGGCGTAAAATTATGGATCAGATTGATGGCTTTAAAATGTATCTTGAAACAGCAGAAAAAGAACGGCTTAACATGTTTGATGTTCCACAAATGAGCGTGGCAAGGTTTGAAGCCATATTGCCATATGCAATTGCTCTAGGTGTCGAAAAGCCATGGTCTAAACATTTTGAAAGCGAATTAGCCCGTCATGCAGTTGCAGATGCACCCAAATCATATAACCCAAGTTGGTATAGTGGCACGAAATTATCTAGCTCCTCAATTGCTAAAAACCTAGGTGGTTTAGCAACAGGAATGAGCGCTGCAATGATTGCATCTCAACCCACAAGCTCTTCATCATCAGGTTTTTCAGGTGGGTCGTCAGGAGGGGGCGGTGGCGGCGGAGGCGGCGGAGGCTGGTAATTTGTGCAATAGCATGTCCACTGACTTCGCCTTTAATAGTTTGAAGTATTAAAATACTCATTTTTTGTATGGACGAGTTTTTAGAAAAACTCTTTGCGCCATAAAAACGCCTGCCAGCAAGCAAATATGAACTACCAGCACTCGGTGTTAGTTTGGTTATGTTCTTGAGAAAAGATTCTGGATTGCTTCTCTTACGTTGTTCTGCTGCAAAGACAATCGGAAGGTTTTAATTTTTAAATTGGATAGTAATAAATCCATTAGCCAATAGACATTTCAGCTTGGTCTTGTTAGTCAAGGATTTGATGCTTTTTAAAATTGTTTGGTTTATTTATGTCTGATTTTTTCTTAGAATTATTTAGTGAAGAAATACCTGCTCGTTTTCAGCGCAAAGCTGCTAATGATCTTAAAAAATCTGTCACTGGCGCTTTGATGGATGCTGGCTTGATGTTTGAAAGTGCGGCTAGTTTTGTAACGCCACGTCGTTTGGTTTTGAGCATAACAGGTTTGCCAGAAAGTTCGCCCGATATAAGGGAAGAAAAAAAAGGGCCAAAAGTTGGCGCGCCAGAGCAGGCCTTGGCTGGGTTTATGCGTGGGGCAGGGTTAAACTCGATTGATGAGGCTAGTATAAAGAGTGATCCTAAAAAGGGTGATTTTTATGTGGCAATAATTGAAAAAAAAGGACTGCCAACTTCTAAGATTTTAAGTGAAATTTTGCCTAAAACTATCAACGGATTTACATGGGCAAAATCTATGCGTTGGGGTGGTGGCAAGTTAAATTGGGTTCGCCCTTTACGCTCTATTGTTGCGACTTTTGGCAATGATATAGATGAGCCGCAAATTATTGAATTTGAAGTTGATGGATTAAAGTCTAGTAATGTGAGTTTTGGGCATCGCTTTTTAAGCCCTGATGCTTTTGAGGTTAAGCGTTTTGATGATTATGCTTCCTCATTAGAAAAAGCCAATGTTGTTTTAGATATTGATCGCCGTATGCAAGTTATTGAAAAAGAGGCTTCTCAACTTGCTTTTGTGCAGGGCTTGAAAGTCATTTCTGATTTGCGCTTGCTTGAAGAAGTTGCAGGGCTTGTAGAGTGGCCAGAAGTTATGATGGGTAGTTTTGATGAGAGTTTTTTAGAGCTTCCTAAGGAGGTTATTATCACAACAATTAAAGCTAATCAGAAATGTTTTTGCATTGAAGATGAAAGCAAAAAGCTAACCAATAAGTTTATTCTTATTTCTAATATGATTGCTGATGATGGCGGTAAAACTATTGTTGCGGGTAATGAAAGAGTTATTCGCGCACGCTTAAAAGACGCGCTGTTTTTCTATGAAAATGACCTTAAAGCACCGCTTGAAAAAGGTTTGCCAAAATTAAATGCAATGGTGTTTCATGCAAAGCTTGGCTCGCAATTTGAGCGAGTTGAGCGGATAATTGAAATGGTTGAAGAAATTGCGCCAAAAGTTGGGGCAGATGTTGATTTGGCTAAGAGAGCCGCGACTTTGGCTAAGGCTGATTTAGTTAGTGAAATGGTCACAGAATTTGCCTCGTTGCAGGGTTTAATGGGGCGATATTATGCGCTTAAACAGGGCGAAAAGGCCAATGTCGCCAATGCTATTGAAAAGCACTATAAGCCTTTGGGCCCAACAGATGAAGTGCCTGTTGAGCCAGTTGCTATTGCTTTGGCGCTGGCTGATAAACTTGATTTGCTCAATTGTTTTTGGGCGATTGGT
>JALSJY010000068.1 GCA_026989045.1 Hyphomicrobiales bacterium
ACAGCCATATCAACTTGTAAAAGATTTAAGAACGAGTGTTGAAAGCACCGCCCCCTCAGATGTGCTTGATGGGGATTTGGATAAATTTATGGAAGCGGCATTAGCTCAACGTGTTGGTGGAGATGACAAAGATTAGTCTATAAAAATTGGTCTTTAAACTATCTAAATTGCGCCAATTTATATCCTGCTTTAATTAAACGAGTTGAGTTTATAGTGCCATTTGCATTTCTAACTTCAAAATGCAGATGTGGGCCAGTGCTACGTCCACTAGAGCCAACTTTAGCAATGATGGAGCCAGCTTTGACTTTCTGCCCCTTAACCACAGAATAAGACGATAGGTGTGCGTAAAAACTTATCAAACCACCAGCATGCTTTATTTTTACGACTTTTCCATACCCGCCATTACGCCCTGAAAAAATTACAACTCCATCACCAGCACTATATACAGAGCTTCCATGTGGGGCGGCCATATCTGTGCCTGAATGAAATGCGGCTTTTCTGGAGAATGGATCACTCCTATTACCATATTTAGAGCTTACTCTATATCCATGTTTTAAAGGGACATAAACAGGCGATAGATCAATAGCTTTTTGCGCGGCCTTAAAACGATCAAGAGCAATAACAACATTATTGGCACCGTCTACTAAATTTTGATAAGAATAATCCGCATTTGCAGGTATAAACGGCCCCCCTGATGCAGTTTCATTAAAACTAGGCAAAACTGGTTTAATGCCAATATTTTTTAATTCATCTAAAATGATACTAGTTGAATTTTCTGCAACTTTTGACATGCTAGCCAAAGCAAGTGAGGTTTCATTTGTCATCTGAGAAATTGATTGCTTAACTTGTATAATATAGGCTTGCTGATCAATCGTTGCATTTTTGTTAGTAGAGCCAGTGGTAAAATTATCATAAACATCTGATTTCTTTACTGTGCTAGGAGCAGATGACCCTGCAATATTTTTAATACCTAACTCTTGTGCCTTAATTGCTAAAGACTTAATATATGGCTGAATTTCAGAAAGCGCTGCTTGTTGAAGTGATAGCTCTTGAATTTGTAGATTTAAATTACCTGTCTGCGCATATTGGCGTGAATATAGTCGATCTACTTCTAAACGCAATTGAGAAATTCTATCTTCATAGGCAATATTTATGGCATTAGTTCTCTTATTAAGAATTGAATCTATATCTGCACTCATATAAAAGCCAATAAAAGTAATAATATTTGTGGCAAGAAGAGTAACAAACATTATATAAAAGTGGCTGGGCTTGATCATTGATTTATTGTGAGTATATATCTGGCTTGAATTTAACTTTTTTTTGCCAAAACTATATTGCCGACTACTCTGCTGCACTACATTATCTCCAAAGTGGAACTAGAACTTATTTAGTAATAATCGCGCATTATGGTTAATAAACAAAAAAGCAAGTGAAGATTTTGTATTTTATATATAATTTAAAGCAACTCAGCCCTGTTTCTGCTACATTATTTTTGTTAATCAGAAATAGAACTTGGCAATCAATAAAATATAGGCAGACCCATTAACAAAAGTCATAAAAAATTACTCTCTGGGCGCAGCTTTTTATGGGCGTTAGTCTTACTGTTTGCAATTCCTATAATTCTTGTGCTTGCAGTATATATTCGCTTGTTATTTGCACCCATTTCACTTGAGTATTTTAATAAGCAGTTAAATCAGATAGCAATTGATACCCTTCCTGTTAATTTTAGCGCTAAATTGGGTACTCCTACGCTTTCTTTAGAGAATGCTATCGTGCCAGTTATTAAATTTTCTCCTGTAGTTATTGAAAACAATAAAAGTCGAGCCAAAATTGAGATGGAGGCTATAAACTTAGGGTTTTCGCCTATTAAATCTTTATTTGGAAACCCAAGTGTAAATGTTGCTTTTTTGAGCCCAACAATAAAAATTGTTCAAGATTTACATGGGCCGCGCTTTGGTGATTTTGAATTTGTTGAAGGTAGCGATGGAAATAATGCAGTAATATGGGTTTTAGAGGGTGAAAATAGTTATCCATCAATTGATATTACGGCCTTGGGCTTAGATGTTAGTGGTGATTTACCTCATGATAGCGGGTTTGAGTTTAGGTCTGATAACGATTTAATTATTGCTAATTTTAAGGCAATTGAGGGATCGTTAGCTGAATTTGATAAATTGATTAGATTAGGCAAAATATCTAAATTCTCTATTCAAGGTGGGGAAATAGATATGCATGATTCCGTTTATGGTGTCTTACGGCAATATTCAAAAATAGATTTAGTTATAAGCGCTAGTTTAGATAAAAAGTCTATAGTTGGAAGCTTCTCAACCGAAATAGCAGGGCGTTTAGTTTTAGGTGG
Source organism: Hyphomicrobiales bacterium (assembly GCA_026989045.1). Lineage (GTDB taxonomy): Bacteria > Pseudomonadota > Alphaproteobacteria > Rhizobiales > Devosiaceae > S141-66. Next base: position 2,357 of record JALSJY010000068.1, read on the forward strand.
TTTTGAGAGAAAAAAGGAAAAAAATGATATTGTTAAGCTATCAGCAGAAATAAAAAATATAGATTTTTCTAGTGTTTTTTCATTCCTTGATGACCCACGCGCACTTATAGCACTTAAGGGAGCAGGTAGAATTAATATAAATGTTGATTTTGATAAGGCAAGAGAGAAAGTTCTTGGCGGGTTTTTTGATGTTGATCCGTATAAATCAAAATTACGAATTCAACAGGATTATTTTCCACTTGAGGCCAGTGAATTTAGAGTGACTTGGTTTCCTGATGAGGCAAAGTTGCTCGCACAAAATACTTTTGTTAAGGTAGGAGATAGCTATGCTAATGTGGAGGGTGAGTTTTATTTAGGGCTAGATGATAAATTTGGTTCAACATTAAGCATGTTAATAAAAGCATCTGATGTAATAATTCACCCAAGCGATCTTGATGCGCCGAATATTTCATTTGATAGTATAAATTTTTCTGGCTGGTCTGCTCCGCTATATGGAGCTGTTGGAATTGACCAAATTATTGCTCAAAAACCCAATGTTACAATTTGGGCAAAAGGCAGGGCTGATATGTTACAAAAGGGCATGGGGTTAAATATTGAGGTGGGCGGACAAAATGCTTCCGTTGATGACCTAAAAAGGCTGTGGCCTTATTTCATTGCAACAAGTGGGCGAGATTGGTTTGTTGAGAATGTTAAACAAGGTGTAGCTAAAAATATCTCTATGCAGTTTAATTTTCCACCAGGAAGCTTAGAGCAAGATCAAGACGATATGATTTTGCCAAAAAATGCAATTCAAATAGATATTTTAGGACATGATGTTCAACTTATTCCTTGGAAAAACATGGATATTCTTGGAATTGACGGCAATGTTAATGTCAAAATTTTGGACTATAAAACAACGGCCACAATGGAGGCTGCAACCCTAAGAACAAATAAAGGGCCTGTTAATTTTACTAATGGTGCAATAATTATTGATGGTGAAAAAAAAGGATCAAATATTTTTGAACTATCAAGTGATATTTCGGGTGATTTACCTGCACTGATTGCGCTTGGTGAGGTGATTATGCCTGATGAATTAGAGAAGGCCAATATCCCGCTTGATATTGATAATCTAAATGGCAAGGTTGAAACCTCATTGCTTGCTACCTTTGTTTTACATGACGATGAGGAAATGGACAAAGTTGACTATGCAGCTAATGGCACAATCACTGAATTTTCTAGTTCTGACGATATTGGTGGTTATAGTTTTGAAAATGGTAATTTTAGATTTGCCTTGAGCCATCTGGGTTATAATTTTAACGGCGCGGCTCAAATAGCTAGCTTTGATGCTGATGTTAGTTTGGAGGGGACGCTAAATGGTGAACAGAATATTCGCGTTGCCTCTGTTTTAGATGTTGAGCAAATGAAAGAACTTGGATTTGAGGCAAGTGGATTTCTAGCTGGAAGCGCGCAATTTATAGTTGATGTTTTGGCTGATGGGTCGTTGCTAATTGCTGCTAATATAAAGGATATGGCATTAAATATAGTTGATCTTGGAGTTTCAAAAGCGAGGGGTATTGATGGACATATTAAAGCAAAATTATCACAAAGCCCTGAGATAACAGAAATTACTCAAATCGACTTATCATTTGATGATGTTAAAATAAAGGGAGACTTATTGTTGGATAATGAAACTGGTTTTAAGTCTGCTAATTTTCCAGTATTTGCTTTAAGCTCTGAAGATAAAGCCTCTCTTTTTGCTCAGCCGATTGATGGCGGTATTGAAATTAAAATTGATGGCGAGCGAATGGATTTAAAGCCTATGTTACGGCGCTCCTTTGCGCTAGATCAACCTTCAACTGGAGGGGTAAAATCATCACAATATCAAGATGTTTTATTATTAGATATAAAACTAAAACAAGCCATAGGCTTTTATGGTGTTGTTGCTAATAATTTTAATCTGGCGATGAACCTCAAAGGATCAGATTTGCGCAAAGTTTCGCTACAGACGCAATTTTCTCAAGGCAATAGCGTGTCTATTGTTACTAACCCTGTTGAGAATGGACGCACCATGTCTGTTGCTTTTGATGATGCTGGCACATTGCTGCGCTTTTTGAATATTTACTCTCGTCTGTTGGGGGGTAAGGGTTCTCTTTCTATGACCACTGATTTAACAACAAATATCGATAATGGCGTGCTAAATATTGCTAATTTCTCTCTAATTGATGAGAGTAAAATTGCTGACATTATCGCTCAGGATAGAGATTCTCGCAAATTGATTGCCAATGAAAACAGAATTAATTTCAAATATGGCAAGGCTCAATTTATCCGCACAAAAGAAAATATTGAAATAATTGATGGAGTGATTGATGGCGGTGAAGTTGGCGGAACTTTGCGAGGATTTATACACACTAAGGATAATGAATATGATTTGACTGGCACTTACATTCCATTATTTGGCTTGAATTCAATTTTCCAAAAGATTCCATTATTTGGTGTTATTCTAGGTGGGAGAGAGGGCGAGGGACTTATAGGCGTAACATTTGCTGTGCGTGGCAATTTGAATGATCCAGAATTCATCATTAACCCAGTATCCATTTTAGCGCCAGGTATGTTTAGATCATTGTTTGAATTTAGAGCCAGAGAAGCGCCAGTTGCTCAATAGATATTAGCAAGCGCCCGAAAGTTGCTTCGGGCGCTATATCTCTTTTAGTTTTTCACTCTCAAACTATATTTTCTTATTTTCAAGCTCTATATTTTCTTATTTTCAAGCTCTATATTTTCTTATTTTCAAGCTCTATATTTTCTTATTCTCAATAAGTGCAATATATAGCGAAGCACCAACGATTAAAGCAGCACCAGGCCAAAAGCCAATGCTTGGTACTTGCGAGAGTATAATCCAGCCAAGAAGCACGTTTATAGGTAGTTTAAGGTCATCAAATGGCTGTAGATAAGCGGCATCTGCTCTCTTATATGCACTCCACAAAAGATATTGAGAGCTGGCTGTTAAAAACGCTAAGAATAATATCCACCAAAGTGCTGCTCCCATTGGAAAACTAAAATCAATTCCACTTGTAAGCGTTGTTGGCAAGCTGCCATCAGGCAAAACAAGCGCAAGAATAAACAATGCTGTGCCAATGATTGCGTGATTGATGCTAATTAGCAAAACTAGATAAAGAGTTAGCGTTTCAGCTGATTCCTCGCGTGATAGATATTTGCTTATTAAAGTAGTTACGCTCCACAAAATGGCAGCAATGACTGGCAAGAATGAAGCGGCAGTGAATTGATCAGTGCCAAGCCCAACGATAAGAAAAGCACCAATGAAAGCTATTACTGACATAGCAATGCGGGTTAGTGTCAATCTCTCGCCTAAGAATAATATTGATCCTAATAATACGAAAAAAGGACCCGTAAGCAATAAGCCAATCATTTGCCAAACTGGCACGCCAGAGGCAAATCCAAACACAAATACTTGAGCGCCAAGTGCTGACGCAAGTGCTCTCCATTCGTGCAACATAGGGTGGCGAGTTTTGAGTTTATCTAAACCAATTTTAAGCACTAGCGGTAAAATAAAAATGGTGGCAATTAAATATTGCCAAAAAACAGTAGATGAAGAGGTGAGTTTTTCCCCCTCGAGCATTGGATTCCACGGATTAGTCAAAACATCATAGGTGAAATTAACAAGTGCAAAAATTACTTGCGCACCAATCATATAATATGTTGCTTTTAATGCATAATTATTTGTTATAATTGAGGACGTTTGGTTCATTTTAATTCCTTTCTAAAACCAAAACGGCCTCAGGGATTTGGAATTAAAAGGACAGCAAACCCCTGAACAGAATTCAGGTGTTTACATATCGATTCTCTCCCATTCTCTACCATCCGGACTATGACCGTCGGCTTTGGAATCTCACCAAATCTGCTGACCCAGTTTTTCAAACAGAAGAACTGGCGCTCGCGGGCTATAAGGAAGCAATCTAAAAGAATGATCCTCTTACCGCCGGTGGGGAATTTCACCCCGCCCTGAGAACGTGATTATAGGCTACAATATTATAGCTCTATATTTCTCTGTTAAAACAGATGAAAGAATAAATCAAAATAAAATTTAGATTTTTTTAAATTTGCTTTTCCAAGCTGAATGAATATGCCATTATTTGCTTATGAAAAACACTACACAAATTATTCCTTTGGGTGATGAGGCTTTGCTTGTGCGCTTTGCTTTTGAGTTAGATGATAGCGCTAATCAAAAGGTCATTGAATTTGCTAATTTCCTTAAAACTCAAGACTTGCCATATGTAAAAGAAATTGCAGCCTCTTTGGTTAGTGTCCTTGTTAGATATGATAATAAAAAAATAAATTTCTTTAACTTAAGCGGCTTACTTCGTCTGGCTTTAAGTAAGCCAATTAAGACACTTAAAGAAAAAAGCCAAACGCATATATTAGAAGTTAATTTTGATGGTGAGGACTTACCTCAAGTAGCACAGCTAGTTGGCTTGAGCATTAGTGAATTTATTAAACAGCATAATTCTAAGCCCTTAAGAGTTTTAACAACAGGTTTTGCTCCAGGGTTTGTTTATTGTGGAATGCATAAAAAAGGACTTTTTGTTGATCGCCGTGAGCAAGTAAGAAAAAGCGTTGCGGCAGGGACAGTTATATTTGCGGCCGGCCAAAGCGCAATTACCGCTACTTCAATCCCCACGGGTTGGCATGTCATTGGGCGCACTGATTTTATCAATCTAGATATTTCTAAAAATCCTCCCACCAAAATTAAAGCTGGTGATTATATTAGTTTTGTGAGTGAAAAATCATGAATATACAAGTCACCCGTGCTGGCCCTTTAGCAACTATTCAAGATTTAGGTCGCTTTGGGCATTTGGAGCATGGAATTTCTGCTTCTGGACCAATGGATAGAAACGCTTTTTTACGAGCGGGTGAGGCCGTTGGCTCTTGCGCAACTTCTGGCATTGAATTTACTCAGGCGGGTTTGGATTTTATAGTGCAGGGTGGGGATATAAAAGCTGCATTTTTTGGTGGAGATTTTTCTCTATTCATCAATAAAGAAAGTAAAAAATGGAATGGTGACTATAGTTTAATAAATGGTGATGAGGTTTTCATAAAACCTGGTGAATGGGGTAATTATGGTTATGTGCGCTTTAACGCTGAAATTGGCGTTAAAAAAATACTTAATAGCCGCGCGACAAATATGATTGTTGGGCTTGGCGGATATAACGGACGTGCTTTACAAATGGGTGATAAAATTGACTTATTGCCAGCAAAGAAAATAAAAACTAACCCTATTAAACAAATTGACTATCAAGATAATATATTTCGCTTTATGTGGGGAATTCATGCCGAGCGTTTCAGCCAGAAAACTCGCAACGAATTGATTGAAAAACCTTTTTTTATAAGCTCTCAACTGGATAGAATGGGAGTGAGGTTATTGGATAGATCGAATGTTTTTGCTAATGAAAAAATTCTCTCCTTAGTATCTGACCCTATTGTTTGCGGGGATATTCAGATTTTAGGTGATGGCAGCGCAATTGTTTTAATGCGCGATCATCAACCCACTGGTGGTTATCCACGAATCGGCACTATTATTTCATCTGACATTGATAGATTTGCACAGATGCGAGCAAATTCGAAAATTTACTTTAAGCCTATATCTATTGAAAATATCAAAGAGGTGTAAATGAAGCAGATTGATTTAAATGCCGATATAGGTGAGGGGGCTGCATATGATATTGAATTGCTTGAGATTATTTCTAGTGCCTCAATTGCGTGTGGCGCTCATGCAGGCGATGAAGGTTTAATTAGAAAAACCCTACGAGCGGCAAAAGCAAAAAATGTAACCTGTGGAGCGCACCCTGGTTTTGCTGATAAGGAAAATTTTGGTCGCCTTGCGCTTGATTTGCCAATCTCAATGGTTCAAAAGCAAGTGGCTGATCAGCTTGCGCTAATTCAAAAAATTGCCAATGAAGAAAATATCCCCCTTGCCTACGTAAAGCTACATGGAGCATTGGCGAATATGGCGGCAAAAGATTTATCTTTAGCTATGCCTGTGTTTGAAACTATAAAAAAGCATGATGCAAATTTATCTATTTTAGCGCTGGATAATAGCACGCAAGTGATTGCTGCCAAACAATTAGGGCTTAATATTATTTTAGAGGCCTATGCAGACAGAAAATATGAAAATAATGGCCTTTTGGTTTCGCGTCAAAAAGAAGGTGCAATTATTACTAATGATAATGAGGCTGTGGCTCAATGTTTGCGTTTAGCACAAAAAAACGAAATTATCACGATAGATGGGTCAATAATATATTCATCGGCAAAGTCTATTTGTCTGCATGGTGATAATAAAAATGCTATTTCTTTAGCAAAAAATATTGCAAAGGCATTGATAAATGCTGGTATAAATATTCACTCAGCACTATGAGTGCTATGATGGTCATATTGAGTAGTTAAGCTTGTCATATTGAGCGAAGCGAAATATCTTAGACCCTTCGCTGCACTCAGGGTGACATGTAAAGGCTCGCTCAGGGTGACATATAATAAAATAGGAGAGCAAGCTAAATGAGTGCCAATATTATTGATGGAAAAGCGTTTGCTGCCAAATTGTGCATTAGAGTTGGCGAGCATGTAGCAAATTTAAAGGCTAAGCATAATATTACTCCCGGATTGGCTGTAATAATTATTGGGCATGATCCAGCCTCTCAGGTTTATGTGCGTAATAAAGCCAAGCAAACCCTTGAGGTGGGCATGAATAGTTTCAAGTATGAGCTAGATGAAGACGTTAGCGAGGCTGATTTGCTTAAGTTGATTGATGAGTTGAATGTTCGTGATGATGTGCATGGAATTTTGGTGCAGATGCCTGTGCCAAAACATATAAATGCTACAAATATTATCAATGCACTTAACCCTGCAAAAGACGTTGATATGTTTCACCCGCTAAATGCTGGCAAACTAATGACAGGGCAGGTTGGGCCTGTGTCCTGCACGCCGCTTGGTTGTTTAATGATGTTGCGTGATGTGCATTCTTCGCTTGAGGGTAAAAATGCGGTTGTGATAGGGCGCTCAAATCTTGTTGGAAAACCCATGGCACAATTGCTATTGCAGCAGAATTGCACCGTTACAATGGCTCATTCGAGAACGATAGATTTGCCACCAGTTGTGAGGCTGGCTGATATTGTTATTGCAGCGGTTGGGCGAGCAAAAATGGTCAAAGCAGATTGGATAAAAAGGGGCGCAACAGTAATTGATGTGGGTATAAATCGCATTGATGCGCCAGAAAAAGGAGAGGGTAAAACCCGCCTTGTTGGCGATGTAGATTTTGATGCTGTAAAAGAAATAGCTGCCTATATCACACCAGTTCCGGGGGGCGTGGGGCCAATGACAATTGCTTGCTTATTAGCAAATACTGTCACCACTACTTGCTTGATAAATGGGCTTACACCACCAAAAGATTTAACTGCATAATTTTGACCCGACAGAATTTTATTATCTAGAGAGATATTTAGAAAATCTAAATAATTTGCCGAACCGAACGTTACGTTACGGCTAAAAGCAGTAAAATTGAGGGGGGCAGTGTCAGATAGGGATATAACTATAATTTTGTGTAGAGAAAATGCTATATTGAAATTAAGTTAGGTGTCAGACTAGCGTTTTTAATAAGATAGAGATTTCATAAATTAAATAATGGCGAAGTAAATCATTATGGAATGTAATTTAATATCGGTGCTAACCAGCGCTCAATTTCCTCTTGGCTCATATTTTTACGCATTGCGTAATCCTTCACCTGATCGCGTTCAATTTTTGCAACACCAAAATAATATGCCTCTGGGTGCGCTAAATATAGTCCACTAACAGATGAGCCAGGCCACATAGCAAAACTATCAGTTAGCTCAACATCAATCTGATTTTTTGCATCGAGAAGATCAAAAATAGCTGTTTTTTCTGTGTGATCTGGCTGGCAAGGGTAACCAGGGGCAGGGCGGATACCCCGATATTTTTCAAGCAATAATTCATCATCAGGAATATTTTCATCACTGGCATAGCCCCAGAATTCTTTACGCACTTTTTGGTGCATACGCTCAGCAAAACTTTCTGCAAATCTATCGGCCAGTGCTTTGACCATAATTGAGCGATAATCATCATTATCTTTTGCAAAGGCTTTTGCTATTTCTTCTTCTTGCGCACCTGCCGTAACAACAAAGCCTCCAAGATAATCTTTTATACCTGTTTCTTTTGGCGCAATGAAATCGGAAATACAGATATTGGCCATTCCCTTGCGTTTAGCTATTTGTTGGCGCAATCCGTGCATGACATTTAGCTGGCTTTTTCGCCCTTCATCATCATAAAGAATAATATCATCACCGCTTGAATTTGCAGGCCAAAAACCAATCACTGCTTTTGGCTTAAACCATTTTTCAGCAATTATTTGTTTTAACATTACTTGCGCATCAGCCCATAAAGCCCGCGCGGCTTCGCCCTGTTTTTTATCATCTAAAATAGCAGGAAAGCGCCCCTTTAACTCCCACGATTGAAAAAACGGTGTCCAGTCAATGCAAGCAGCAAGATCAGCTAAATCCCATTCATTAAAAACCTTCACGCCAGTAAAGCTTGGTTTTGGCGCATCATATTCACTCCAGTCAATTTTAAAAGCATTTTTACGTGCTTCAACCAGACTGATACGTTGTTTTTTTAATTCAGATTCTTGATGTTTTTGTGCAACCTTTGCATAGTCGGCCTGAATTGAAGCAATATAATCTTGCTTATTTTCATCTGATAATAAGTTTGAAACAACACCAACAGCACGAGAAGCATCATCAACATGCACAGCTTGGCCTGAGGTGTATTTTGGGTGGATTTTTACTGCCGTATGAATTTTTGAAGTGGTTGCTCCACCAATCAACAGCGGCATTGTTAGGCCTTGGCGCTCAAATTCGCCAGCCACACTAACCATTTCGTCAAGTGATGGGGTAATTAAGCCAGACAGCCCGACAATATCGGCCTTATGTTCAATTGCTGCCTTAACAATATCGGCAGTTGGCACCATAACGCCAATATCTATCACCTGATAATTATTACATTGTAAAACAACACCAACAATATTTTTGCCAATATCATGCACATCACCCTTAACAGTAGCCATAATTATTGTGCCTGCAAATGCGCTAGCGTCTTCACCAGATTCCGCCTTTTCTGCGTCCATGAATGGCATAAGATAGGCAACGGCTTGTTTCATCACACGGGCAGATTTTACCACCTGCGGCAAGAACATTTTCCCATCGCCAAACAAATCGCCAACCACATTCATGCCAGCCATAAGCGGGCCTTCAATCACGTGTAATGATAGATCAAACGAAATACGAGCTTCCTCGGTATCAGCCTCAATAAATTCAGTTATCCCGTTGACTAGAGCATGTTCAATGCGTTTTTCAACACAGAGCTTGCGCCATTCCTGATCATTTTTATTTTTAGCTTTTGCGCTATCACCTTTAAAATCAGCGGCAACATCAAGCAATCTATCAGTGCTATCTGGGCGACGATTTAACACCACATCTTCACAAAGCTCACGTAATTTTGGGTCAATATTCTCATAAATTACTAATTGCGCGGCATTAACAATGCCCATATCCATACCAGCTTTAATTGCATGATATAAAAAAACTGAATGCATTGCCTCGCGCACAACATTATTGCCACGAAACGAAAATGATAGGTTGGAAACACCACCCGAAACATGAGCATGGGGTAGGTTTTGGCGTATCCAGCGAGTTGCCTCAATAAAATCAACGCCGTAATTATTATGCTCTTCAATGCCAGTTGCGACAGCAAAAATATTGGGATCAAAAATAATATCTTGTGGAGGAAAATCAACCTCATTTACCAAAATGTCATAGGCGTTTTTGCATATTTCAATCTTACGCTGATAAGTGTCTGCTTGACCTTTTTCATCAAAGGCCATCACCACAACCGCCGCACCATATTGATGCACAAGTTTTGCGTGGTGAATAAAAGCCTGCTTGCCCTCTTTTAGTGAAATTGAGTTGACCACGGATTTGCCCTGCACACATTGCAGACCAGCCTCAATTACCTCCCATTTCGAACTATCAATCATAATAGGAACACGTGCAATGTCTGGCTCGGATGCAATGAGATTTAGGAATTTAATCATTGCCGCTTTTGAATCTAGCAGCCCTTCGTCCATATTTATGTCGATAATTTGTGCGCCATTCATCACCTGATCGCGTGCTACGCTAAGCGCTGCATCATAATCACCTGCGCTGATAAGTTTACGAAAACGAGCAGAGCCAGTGACATTAGTGCGCTCGCCAACATTGACAAAATTTATGTCTTTGCTCAGCGTGAAAGGCTCTAAACCTGAAAGTCGAAGAAGGCGCTCCATATCTAACTCTCCTGCTTAGTTAAAGTATATTGTCTGGGTTTTTTACCTTGCACATTCTTAACAATTTCTCTGATGTGATCTGGTGTTGTGCCGCAACAACCGCCTACAATATTTAATAATCCATTATCAGCAAATTCACCAAGCAGCTTACCTGTAGCTTGAGGGCTTTCATCATACTCACCAAATTCATTTGGCAGGCCAGCATTTGGATAAACGCAAATTGGCACATCTACTAATTTTGATAAATCTGAAACATATGAACGCATTTCAGTTGCGCCGAGCCCACAATTTAAACCAAATGAGAAGGGACGGACATGACTAAGGGAATTCCAAAATGCTTCTGGTGTCTGGCCAGAAAGCACTCGACCAGATTTATCACTTATTGTGCCAGAAATCATCACTGGCATTTTTATACCCAATTCCTGACAAATTTCATCAATGGCAAAGGCGGCGGCTTTTGCATTTAATGTATCAAAAATAGTTTCAATCAATAATATATCAACCCCACCCGCTATTAAACCTCGCACCTGCTCACCATAAGACTTCTTGAGGTCGTCATAGGTAACAGCTCTAAAACCGGGGTCATTCACATCAGGTGAAATAGACGCAGTGCGATTTGTTGGGCCAATTGCGCCAGCAACAAAGCGGGGGTTGTTATCTGCTATCTCTGCTTGTTTTGCAGCCGATACTGCAATTTCAGCCCCTTTTAGGTTTATTTCATATGCATATTCTTCAAGCCCATAGTCGGCTTGCGCAATAGATGTCGCACCAAATGTATTTGTGCCAATAATGTCCGAGCCAGCATTAAGGTAAGTCATATGGACTTCATGAACCACTTTTGGCAAAGTGAGATTTAATATATCATTATTTCCCTGCAAAAGTGGGAAATGACCTTTGAGTAGCTCACCACAGAAATCTTCTTCAGTTAGTTTATATTTTTGTAATGAAGTTCCCATTGCGCCATCAGTAATTAAGATGCGGGTTTTCATAAGTTTTTTGAGTGTTTCTAATCTATTTTCACGCATATTATTGCCTATACTGGAATCGAGCTAAACAGGACATAAAGAAATCTTTATATGTTTCAATTAACTGAATCAACTTATCATTTAGAACATTGGTTATTATGAACCACTTCATGTTAAAGATGCTTTAACCAAAAACTACGACTAAAGCATATTTATATCAAATTTTAGCTATAATGGTTTAATTCTGTCTTAGTTAAAGAAATGCACAATGCTAGAAACAAACAAAATATGGCCATCTATAAAAGCAATTTCACTATTAGTGGCTTTAGCTCCCTTCCTAAGTGCTTGTGGAGGAAGTATTTTTAGCAAAAAATCAGATATAAATACCACCACAAAATTTTCTTCTGCTGAATATGGAGTTGCGGCATCAAAGCGCTTAACCACATCATCAAATGTGCCAAAAGGGGGCGGGCGAGCGCAAATTGGTAAGCCATATAAGATAAAAGGCAAATGGTTTACTCCAAAGCATGAGCCAAATTATGACAAAACTGGTGTAGCCTCTTGGTATGGGCCGAATTTCCATGGGCGACAAACTGCTAATGGTGAGATTTTTGATCAATATGCTATTTCTGCGGCACACCCAACATTACCGCTTCCATCATATGTGCGGGTAACAAATCTAGAGAATAATAAATCCATTGTTGTTAGAGTGAATGATCGCGGCCCGTTTGCTAGTGGCCGCATTATAGATTTATCTAAGAGAACTGCTGATATTCTTGGGGTAATTAGAAATGGCACGGCAAGGGTGAGGGTAAGATATGTAGGTAAAGCTCCGCTTGAGGGCGATGATACACGCATGTTGATGGCTAGCTTAAATAAAGCATCACCAATGGAGCGCGGCGCGCGTTTTAACAAGCCTAGAATTCAACTTGCTCAAGCGCCAATTCCAATCATTAGACAAAATACTAGCATTGCTACAAGTCAAAACCATGCTGGATATTCCCAAACTTCGCAAGGCTTTTTTATTGCTAATTCCTCAACTAATGAGGTGTTGAGCCCACTCTTTTACGCTTCAAGAAATTATGATAATAAAAAAGGTGATAATCTTATAAATAATGCATTTGCTGCCACCAACGCCATGGCCACAAGGTCATTTGAGTTAACTGAGTGGCGAAATGCAATTGATCAAAATGCTAGAAGGATCAATATGGAGCTTGGTGTCTTTGCAGATTCAGATAACGCTAATAAGGTAATAAGAGCATTTACAATTGTTGGTGCAGTTAATGAAAAGCCAGTGAAATTGCGCAATGCACAAGCAGTGCAATTAACCCTGACATACTTAAAATTGGGTGTAAGTAGAAAAGATGTAATAGAAATAGCAAGAGAGCTTGGCCTTAGGGACATCATTCTATATGATTAGTTTTAATTTTATCGCTTAAATATTGGCTAAATATTTCTAATGATTAAACATTTATCAGTTTTTAATAAGAAAATAATTTTCATACTATTTGCATTTTTTGCAATAGCTTCTCCTGTTTTTGCGCAATTGCAATTTGAAACACGAGCGCCTTTTGCAATTTTAATGGATTATGAATCTGGCACTATTTTATTTCAAAAGCAGGCCAAAGAAAAAATGGAGCCTGCCAGCATGGCCAAGATGATGACAATTGCTGTCACTCTTGATCTATTAAAAAAAGGCCGTCTGTCACCTGACGATGAGTTTTTTGTTTCAGAATATGCTTGGCGCGAGGGGGGGGCTGCTTCTGGTGGCTCAACCATGTTTGCAAAATTAAACTCAAAGATTAAAGTGATTGATTTACTAAGATCCGTCATTATTCAATCTGGCAATGATGCAAGTATAGTTTTGGCAGAGGGAATTGGCGGCACAGAAGAAACATTTGCAAATATTATGAATGACATGGCAGATGAGATTGGGTTAACAGGTTCTAATTTCACTAACTCCACTGGATTACCTGATGATAATCAGTATGTAACACCCTATGACCTAGCGTTATTAGCTCGCTATATAATTAAAGAATTTCCAGATTATTATTCTATTTTTTCTGAACCTGCTTTTGAATGGAATGGAATAAAACAATCAAATCGCAATACTCTATTGAGTATGGATATTGGAGTAGATGGGCTAAAAACTGGTCACACTGAGGCTTCTGGTTATGGAGAGGTCATCTCTTCAACTGAGGGCGGCCGTCGTCTTATTGCCGTTTTGCATGGCATGGAGAGTATTAAGCAAAGATCAGAAGAAGCACGCAAGCTTATCACTTGGGGAACTCGTAGTTTTGAAAGTATTAAGGCCTATAGTGATGGAGAAGTTGTTGCTGATATTCCTGTTTATGGTGGTGTGCAAGCAAGAGTTGAATTAGTAGGTGATGGAGATATTTTACTATATATACCAAAGGGTTCAAAAAAATGTTTGAGTGTGAATGTTGTTTATAATTCACCAATTAGACCACCAGTTGTTGAGGGTGATAAATTAGCACAATTACAGATTAAATGTAATAAACAACTTATTCAAAGCACAGATCTTTATGCAAATCACTCTGTTGAAAAAGGAAGCCTTGTTAGAAGAGCAAGCGATGCTCTAAAAGAACTTGCTATTGGGTGGATGAAATGATGAGTTTTGTATAAATGACTAAATCTAGTTCTGATAAATCAACAATAAAAAAAACTCCTGCGCGCTTCATTACTTTTGAAGGCGGTGAGGGGGTTGGTAAATCTACACAAGCCAAACGATTGCTTGATCGCTTGAAAAACAAAGCAATAATGGCAATCCGCACAAGAGAGCCAGGGGGCACGCCGAATGCCGAAAATATTCGCTCTTTTATTTTAACTGGCAAATCAGAACCATGGGGGGTAGGAGCTGAAGCAATATTATTCGCTTCTGCTCGGCTAGATCATGTTAATGAATTGATCGCACCAAACCTTAAAAAAGGAACTTGGGTTATTTGTGATCGCTTTCATGATTCTACTAGGGCTTATCAGGGGATAACAGGTGGCGTTAATGAGGATTTAATTAGCACATTAGAAGATCTTGCGCTTAATGGTTATAAGCCTGATTTAACTATTTTGCTGGATATGGAGCCAAAAAAAGCCTTTGAAAGAGTGAGTTTGCGTGAAGAAGATGCAAGTCTTGCAGGTGAAACTGACAGGTTTGAAAAAGAAAACTTAGATTGGCATAATCGATTGCGTAAAGCTTTTTTACAAATTGCAAAAAACAATCAAGAGCGGTTTGTTACTATCTCAGCCGATAAGAGTGAAGATGAATTGGCCGATGCTGTTTGGCAGGCTGTTTGTAAAAAATTCCCTGAACTTAACGGGTGAGAGAGCAATTGAGCGCAAAACCCATTATTAGGGAATATGAACAACTAGAGGCAATTGCCCTGCCTGAGCAAAGGGAAGTGCTTGTTGGACATAAAGAAAACTATTCCTCACTGATTGCGCAAGCAAAAAATAAAAAATTACCTGGAGCAATTTTACTGCATGGACAAAGGGGAATTGGCAAAGCCAGTTTTGCTTTTTTGCTAGCAAAAGAAATATTTGCGCTTGGTGGAGATGAAAATAAGAGCCAAATTGATGAGCAGGTTGCACAAGGCTCTTACCCCAATTTATTTATTTTAAGAAAAACTCCAAAACCACCAAAGGGTTTTTACTCAGAAATTCGAATTACCGATGTGCGAGAAATACAAAAACGCATGCAAAAAACCCGTGGGCGGGCAGGGCATAGAATCTGCATCATTGATTCTATTGATGATTGCAATCAAAAGGCCTCTAATGCACTACTTAAGATACTAGAAGAGCCACCATCTGATACAATATTTATTCTTATTTCGCATCGACCTGGCTCACTATTGCCAACTATACACTCTCGTTGTCACTCCTATGGTTTTCGCACTCTTGATGATGAAAAGGTTAGAGAAATAACAAATATTGCCTTAGGTAAAACTGAGCATAATGACATTGATATTTGCATCAAATTAGCAAATGGTGTTCCAAGGAGAGCAATTGAGGCGGCTTTATTTGATAAATTAAGTTTATTAAAAGACCTAGAGCAGTGGCTTTACTCTAATGATTTCCACTCACCTCTCACCCATTTGACCCTTGCAGAAGATATTGTGAAATCTCAAGCAGCTGAGCAAGTTTTTGCTCATGATGTGATAATCTCCTATATTGGTGAGCAAGCTAATTTTATAGCAAAAGAAAATCCAATCAATAGAGTTCAGCTTGCTTCAATCACAAAGCTGTGGGAGAAGGCAAATAATATGTTTGCTTCCTCTCAAGAATATAATTTAGATAAAAAACAAACACTTGTATCAATCTTTGATGCTATTATACAATATAAACAATTATTATAATTTTGCACTAATCAGGTTATCAATGAAACAAGAAAAATTCTATATAACTACGCCTATTTTTTATCCCAATGGTGTGCCGCACATCGGGCATGCTTATACCTCAATGGTATGTGATGTTATTGCACGTTTTGAGCGTTTAAAAGGTAAGGACGTGTTCTTTTTAACTGGCACAGATGAGCATGGTCTAAAAATGCAACAAACTGCAATTGAGCAGGGCATTTCTACCAAAGAGCTTGCTGATAGTAATTCCGAGCAGTTTCAGAATATGATGAAACAACTCAACATCTCTAATGATGACTTTATTAGAACAACACAAGAGCGCCACCATAAGAGCTGTCAGGCGCTTTGGAAGGCAATGGAAGCCAATGGTGATATTTACCTTGATAAATATTCAGGCTGGTATTCTGTGCGTCAAGAAGCTTATTTTGATGAAGAGGAAACCACACTCGGTGAAGATGGAGTAAGGCGCGAGCCACTTGGCTCGCCAGTTGAATGGGTTGAGGAGGAAAGTTATTTCTTTAAACTTTCTGCTTATCAAGATAAATTATTAGCACATATTAAAGCAAACCCTGATTTCATTATGCCTAAAGAGCGTAAAAATGAAATTGTTAGTTTTCTTAAGTCGGGGCTTAGAGACCTATCTGTTTCACGCACTACATTTGCTTGGGGTGTTAAAGTCCCAAATAATGATAAGCATGTGATGTATGTCTGGGTTGATGCCTTGACTAATTATATTACTGGCGCTGGCTATCCTAATAAAGAGGATAGTAAATGGCAATATTGGCCAGCAGATATTCACATGATGGGCAAGGATATTACGCGCTTTCATGCAGTTTATTGGCCTGCATTTCTTATGTCTGCTGGCATAGAATTGCCAAAGCGGATTTTTGCACATGGTTTTCTCAATAATAAAGGCGAGAAAATGTCTAAATCTGTTGGCAATGTTATTTCACCTAGCTCATTGGTAGAAAAATATGGGCTTGATGCAATCCGTTACTTCTTTATGGCGGAGGTTTCTCTGGGTCAAGATGGGTCTTATTCGCACGAGGCAATTGTTAATCGCATCAATGCCAATTTAGCAAATGACTTGGGCAATCTTGCACAAAGATCGCTCTCTATGATTGCAAAACATTGCGATGCACAAGTTCCACAATATGGTAAATTTAATAATGAAGATAAAGAGATATTAAAGAAGGCTAATGCTTTACTTGAGCAATCAGTTGAATTTATGGATAAGCAGGCTATTCATAAAATGCTTAGCAATATTTGGAAAGTTGTTGCTGATACAAACCGGTATTTTGCTTCTCAAGAGCCTTGGGCTTTGAGAAAAACTGACCCAGAGCGTATGGCAAGTGTTTTATATGTCACCGCAGAAGTGTTGCGTCATGTGGCAATATTAACGCAACCTGTAATGCCACAATCTAGCGCAAGTCTGCTTGATCTTTTAGGTGTGAGTGAAGATGAGCGTAATTTCACTTATCTTAGCGCTGATAATGCACTTAAGGTGGGGGCAGGCCTGCCTACTCCACAGGGTGTTTTTCCTCGCTATGTTGAAAGTGATAAGGAGTGAAGTAGATGCTGATTGATAGCCATTGCCATCTTGATTTTGATGCGCTTTTTAGTGATATTGATGGTGTTTTGGCTCGTATGAAGCAGGCAAATATAGGCGCTTGCGTCACTATTTCTACTAGAGTTGAGCAATTTAACAAAATCAGCGCAATTGCTGAAAAATATGCTAATGTCTATTGCTCAATTGGCACACACCCACATAATGCGCATGAAGAGCTCCACATCCAATCAGCAGACTTAATAGAGCTATCACATCACCCAAAATGCGTGGCAATTGGCGAAGCTGGGCTTGATTATCATTATGATAATTCACCGCGTGAGGCGCAAAAAACTGGCTTTTTGCGCCATATTGCTGCCGCACGAGAAACTGGGCTGCCATTAGTTATACATTCACGCTCAGCCGATGAAGATATGATTAAAATTTTGCAGAGCGAAATGGGGAAGGGGGTATTCCCCTTTATTTTACACTGTTTCTCATCTGGTAAAAAGCTGGCAGAAGTGGGGCTTGAGCTTGGTGGTTATCTTAGTTTTTCTGGCATATTAACATTTAAAAATGCTAAGAAAATTCATGAGGTAGCAAAAGCTGCACCTAAGGATAAAATCTTAGTAGAAACCGATGCTCCATATTTAGCGCCTGTTCCACACAGAGGTAAAAGTAATGAGCCAGCATTTGTGCGCCATACGGCTCAAGAATTAGCCAATCTTAGAGGTGTAACTCTTGAGGAAATTTCAAAAGATACTACTGCGAATTTCTCTAGATTATTCACTAAGGTGAAATTATAAAATGAGTAAGCAGGCACAATATTTTACAATTACGGTGCTTGGGTGCGGCTCATCTGGTGGTGTGCCACGTGTAGGAAATATATGGGGTGCTTGCGATGCTAATAATCCTAAAAACAGGCGTAGACGCTGCTCAATACTTATTAGGGCAGGGAGCAATGATAGTAATTTTACAACAAATATCTTAATCGACACAGGCTGTGATATTCGTGAGCAGTTGCTTGATGCCAATATCACTCATCTTGATGCGGTGTTTTATACGCATGAACATGCTGACCATGTGCATGGCATTGATGATTTGCGGGTGTTGGCGCTATCGAATAAAAAGCGGATTGAAGTCTATATGGCGCAAGCCTGTGCAAAGCGGATAATGGCAACTTTTTCTTATTGTTTTAGCACACCTAAGGGCAGTGAATATATGCCAATCTTAAATGCAAACTTAATTGAAGATGGCGTATCTGTGAGCATAAACGGAGCAGGGGGTAGCATAGAGATTCTTCCATTTTTACAAAAGCATGGCAATATTTCTTCGCTTGGGTTTAGAGTTGGTGATTTTGCTTATTCTTGTGATTTGTCTGAATTGCCACTTAGCTCGCATAAAGCGCTAAAAGGCGTAAAAACATGGGTTTTAGACGCCTTACGCTATAAAACTCACAGCTGCCACCTTAATGTTGAGCAAGCAATGGCTTTGATTGATGAATTAAAAGTGCCAAAAGCATTTTTGACAAATCTACATATTGACCTTGACTATCTGACATTGAGCAAAGAGCTACCAAATCACATTAAGCCAGCCTATGATGGATTGAAAATTGAAATGAAGTTAGAATAATAATGTCAGCAAGAAGAAAATGCGCCAAATGTGGTGAGCCGCAATTATTGGCCTCAATGGAATATTATAAAAGCGCACGCCCGTATGTTTGTGCAAATTGCGGCACAGAAATAAAACTTGCACCAATAGCAATGCTTGGCATGCAATTGACAATTATTGGCATGTTCTCACTTGCTGGCTTGTGGTGGGTTATATTTTTATCTGGCCAGAGTGTTAGCTTTGTTGCTTTAGCTTTTGCAATTGTCTTTTGGCTATTCATGTCGCTCGCAGCAATTGGTTTTACGATTTTTAAAATCAGAATACATTATCTCAATCCAGTTGTGCCACAAACCAAGGAAGATAGTAAATTAGATCGCCCAGAAAGCTGGATAGAAAGCAAAAACCTATTATTTGGACTATCAGCGCCAATTATCTTCATTGCGGTATTTGTGATGTTTTTTGGCGGATTGCAGCTTTTAAGCGCATAAGTCATATATAACAGCGAATAAAAGTTCCATAATATATATTATGCGACTGGCAGATGCAAGATAGGAGCGCACTACAATAATGCGTTTAAGTAATGCGTTTAAGTTCTGCCCTATTGACTTGTCTGCCCTATTGACTTGGCTGAAAGCTGTAACAATAATATTCAGGCAATTTAATTTTAGATTTTTACTTAACTGAGCCAATACTGAGCCAATCATGAAACCATCAAAAAACATTTCTCGCCTTTTTGAAATAATGGCGGCGTTGCGTGATCCTAAAACTGGCTGTGCATGGGATTTAGAGCAAGATTTTGCTTCCATCAGGCATTATACGATTGAAGAAGCCTATGAGGTTGCTGATGCGATTGAGCGTGAGGATTATGTTGATTTGCGTGATGAATTAGGTGATTTATTGCTTCAGCCAATATTTCATGCGCAATTAGCTAGCGAGCAAGGATTGTTTGATATTGATGATATAATCCTCTCTATCACTGAAAAACTAATCCGCCGGCACCCGCATGTTTTTGGCGATGTTGATGCAAATGACCCTAAAAGCGCAAAGGCTAGTTGGGATAAGATAAAGCAGCTTGAGCGAGAAAAAAAGCAAGCGGATAAGGTCAATGCTGGCATAAAGACCGATAAACCCATTTCAATCCTTGATGATGTGCCAAAGCCCCTGCCCGCTCTGGCTCGTGCAGATAAGCTCTCAAAACGTGCCGCACAAGTTGGTTTTGATTGGCCAGACTGGCAAACAACCTATGAAAAATGCACGGAAGAATTAGGCGAGGTAAAACAAGCAATTGAAAATAATCAGGGTAAAAAAGCAGTCCGAGAAGAAATTGGCGACGCATTATTTGCCCTAACAAACCTAGCAAGACATCTAGATATTGACCCAGAAGCCGCATTAAGAGATGCCAACCAAAAATTCACCCGCCGCTTCGCCTATGTTGAGCAACGCTGCAAACAAGATGATATAGCGCTCAATAAAGCAGGTTTAGAGCGATTAGATGGTTATTGGAATGAAATAAGGCAGAAGGATAAAGAGGGATAGTTTCATGGTAACAATCAACCTTACTAGCACTGTAAAATGAGATATTGAGTGCGAGTAACTGTCATATTGAGCAAAGCGAAATATCCTTTTAGTTCAAGACTCTTCACCTTGTTCACAGTGACATTGGAGCGTATAAAAAGCTAAAATTTTTACCTGCAAAAATTAGCTTTACTCCGCTAGCAGCGCTTCCCTCCCTCCATATTGTTGAACGATCTGTTGCTCAAGCGCTTGTGCGGCGAAAGTGAAGGATCTTTTGTTACTGCTTTAAGATCTTTCGCTACGCTCAAAGATGACAGAGGGAGGCGCAATATGATAGTTAAAGCTTTGTATGCCGTGTTAGGTTTCTGGATTGCCGCACACCTCCCCTTCGTAGTTCGACTGGCTCACTATGAGGGGAGAT
>JALSJY010000069.1 GCA_026989045.1 Hyphomicrobiales bacterium
TTGTACTAAACTATTATTTTTACCCAATGCTAGGGTGAAGTTTAAATAAATTTGTTTTGAGAATTCATCATGATACTGGTCAGTGAAGCGAAACCAGTTGCTTGGAATGCTTAATTTCTGTCCTCCAATAATTGTATCTAAATATGACCCTGTATTTTCAAGAGAGGGCATACCTGGTTGCTTTTTGCTTTCATTATCGATCAAATATGCAAGTCCAATTCCTATAATAAACAAAATAAGTGTGATTATAGCGATGTTGAAACCAATATCATGCTTGATAAGAGGTTCGTGATTGCTAAATTTTATGGGCTTTAAGGAGAAAAAGGAGGGCATGCTTATCTGTTAACCATATTCAGTAAGTTTTAATGACGTTCTCGTGCTTTGTTATTATACTTAATGAGTAGTTAATAATAGCTTGATTTTTCAAGTATTTTTGGGTGTTTTATGATGGATGATTTGTTTTTGGCGGCATTTATAATGCTTGTTGGGCTTTGTTTTGCTGGTATGGGGGTTCATTTATATCAACTTATTTGGCGAGTCCCAGCAGTGATTGGTTATTCAGGAAAAACATATCTAGCCTCATTGGGGCATCTTAGCGTCAGTTTTATTTGCGGCCCATATATTATGCTAACGATGGGCTGGAGAAAAGAGGCAAAGCAAAAACCATCGCTGGTAGCTGTGCTAATTTCTGCACTTGTAGCTTTTAGCTGGGCATTTATAACTGGCTTATTCATTATAAGTGTATATTTGGCATTAAAAGGGTTAGGATAAACAAACCCCGCTTTGGCATTATCAAAGCAGGGTTTATATTTTGTTAGGTTTTTGGGCTATCTGCTAGCCACTATTGTCTTTCTATTGTCATATATATCAACCCATTGCGCTGAATTTTCTTGAGCTTGGCGCTTTAAATAGCGATATGGTGTTTCGTTCCATAGTTTAATTAAGCTTTCTTGGTTATCTAGAATAAGGTCACCACGATCTGTTCTAACCATCAGTACGGCATGACCCTCACCACTTGCCTGACGCACTACTGAGATGAGCAATGTTGATGAGAGCCAACCAAGCTTGATTAGAGCGCGGCGCTTTTCAAGAACATATTCTTCACAATCACCATATCCGTTTGCATAAGTCCAAAATTCCTGCACTCCATATAGTTCTTGGTCAGTAACTGGAACTATAGTAGCGTTATATTTTGAGTTTACTTGCAGCAATTCTTGCCATTTAGCATTGCTAAGAGTCGCTATTTTTTGAACTATAGTATTGGCTTTGCACTCTTGTGGGCGTGACTTACAAAAATCTGCATGTCCTACGGGTATTGAGGTTAGCTTATTGCCTGATGGGGCAAAGGCAGGATTAGTAAAATCAATTGTAGATTTTGCAAAACTTAATTCCGTGCTAGCTAAAAATAATAAAAATAAAGTGCCTATAAGTGTAATTAGATTGTTTTTTTTCAATATCATTTGCGTTCTCCCTGATAAGGGGTCACGCTAGAGAACAGATATTTCGCTATTAGAAAAAATAATAAGCAAGTTTTATTCAAACTTTTATGATTGAATTTATTATTTATTAGTTATGTTTGTTGGGGGGTAGAAGTTATTGCAAATTTTAAATAAAGATATGCAAGCTGCTTATATTAAATATTGAGCAGACTAAATATAGTTTAGGATATTGCAGACTTGAAAATTATGCTAAACGAATATTTTGTTGAATAACACTCAGCATTTCTTGTGGGGTATTAAACTGCACGCCAATACCATTTTCAAAATGACGTATTACCTTGGCACTCATTCTTCCAAGTGTAATTTGCGTTCCCATTTCAGGGCGAACATCAATTTCAATTGCTGCACCAGAAATTGAAATATCAACGATTTTGCAGTTATATTTGCGCCCATCATTAAGAATAATAGCAGAATGTCTGTTATCTGGCACAATGCGTTCGTGATCTCTTTCCTCGGGGAGGTCTAGTATATCTTTGTTTGCTAGCCAGGTTAATTGTGCGGCTATTTTTTCTCTTCTGTTTGGAGTTGCAGAGAATTGCAGAATAAAACCACCATCCACATTCTGAATGATTGGCCCTTCTATACGTCCAACTTCATCAAGATAGGCAATGACCTTTTCGCCCACACTACCACTAGCGGGTGCAATAACAAATGCATCACCTGGAGACATTTCAATTACCTGACAGGGGAACTCACGCCTATCTGCCAGCATATAACGTCCTAGAATTGAAACCTTTACACGTTGGAAGCGCGGAGCTTGTTGTGTGTCAGAGTTTGCAATTTGTAAATCAGACTCAAAAGATGCTTGCAAATTATTCATAAGATTTAAGAATCACCTTGTTTTTATATCTGAGGCAATACTAACTTATGTATAGTTAATCTTTAGTAACGAGTTGAGTTTTGTTTAAGATTTTCCGCCATCTATCACGGCAAGATGGGCGTAGCGACGCGCATTATTTCCATGTACACTAGCAGGAATGGCGATGGCGCGGGTAGGGTAGTTTTCTGGAATATGATTTAATGATGGTTTGTTTTGCGAACTAGCATCAGAAAAGCCTCTCCACATAACATCATTATGAGCAGCCTCATCAGATTTTATTTGACTAGAGATATCGCGAGCCTGCTCATCATCAGGCCAAATCAACCTTAGGCCAGTGATGCGCTGCTCCATGATTGGTTGCGTGCCTAGCCAGAATGGGTCATCAACAACACTAATAGCACCAAGAATGCGTGAAACAGTGTTGCCGTTATGATGTAATGGCAATAAAATGATTTCAAAATTTGCCTGCGAGCCAGTTTGTGTTGTTCCTTTGAATGTAGAAACAGCTACTGCGTGGTCTTCTGTAACAGCGCGAATCAGTGTATTTATTGCATCATGGTCTTTTTTATGCCAAAGATTATTAAATGAGCGCCCTTTTAATTCTTTACAATATATTGAGTAGATATGAGAGCCAACTAAACGAAAATTAAAGCTACCTTCATCTTCATCATTTAACTCAAGAATGAAAGTGTTTGAGAGAGCCTTGCGAATTTTTGTAGGATCAATTTTTCTGCGATCTGGGGCAGAGCGAGAGCCACGTAATTCATTCCAATAATTATATAATGTCTTTGAAGGTTGTTTTTGCATAATATTAAAACCGCACGCTTTGAAAATCATTACCCCTTGTGCCAAATTCTGAATGAAAAATCGCCCTTCATTGTTTATTAAGGTTAACGCTGGTTAAGAGGTGTGGAAAACTATATAAAATTACCTATTTAAGTTAAATTATAAGCCACTTAAAGAACAAGAGCTAAGGTAATGATTATGACTGAGGAGAAGCAAACAGATAAGAACTCGCCAATATTTAACTTACCTAAAGGGGTAGTTTGGCTATTAGTTCTGATATGGCTCATTTTTTTGATTGAAAATTATTTACTTAGCGCTGAGCAAAAAGATCAATTCTTTTATACATTTGCTTTTATTCCATTGCTTTATATTTCTGGACAAGGAGTTGAAGGGGCGGCGTTTTCACTTATTATTACCCCCTTTAGTCATGCCTTGCTTCATGCTAATTGGGAGCATTTATTTATCAATAGTGCATGGTTAGCTATTTTTGGAACACCTGTTGCTTATCGATATGGTACAGTTAAATTTTTACTGATTTTCTTTATTTGTGCAGCAGCTGGGGCATTGTTTTTTGCTGTAACTACTCTAGCGCAATTAACGATTTTAGTTGGTGCATCAGGTGCAATATCAGGATTAACTGGGGTTGCAATTAGATTTATTTTTCAGCCTGTGCAAATGGAGCGAGATGAATCAAGTGGTGAAATAATTGCTATTGGTA
>JALSJY010000070.1 GCA_026989045.1 Hyphomicrobiales bacterium
AAGAGTGAAGAGTGTTGGTAGATTAGTCTTACTATGCCCATTTCTTAAAAACCTAGAAACAGTGTTGGTGGCACAATCCAAGGATCAAGAAAAAGCTATCTCTAAAATGTCTGGCATTAAAGGTTTTACTGCACGTTTAATGATGAAATACATAATTTCTCCTGTTAAATATCAGAAAAAACTAATTAAGCGCATTAAATCTAGCAATCAAGATAGCTTCAAAATGATGTTCCAACGAATACCAGCCAAATGGCTACGTGAATTAATGGCAGTTGAACCGCGAGAATTTTATGAAAAGATAGATATTGCGACCTTATTATTAATTGCCGACAAAGACGTGCAATGCGATCCAGCTGATGGTGATGAAATTCAAAATATTCTTGGCTCACTTGCAACTAAGGTAAATATGCCAAATTTGACTCATATTCTACGCAATGACCCAAATGAGCATACAATATTATCTTATAAAAAATTGCTCAAACAACCAATAGACAAAGAAGTTTTGCAGGTCATTGGTAACTGGCTTAAGAAAAGTAAGCCAGCAAACTAATGACCTTTAAAATTAAACAAATTTCAGGTAAAAAACTCCTCTATGTCATGGCGGTGGATAATGAATATGGAGTGCATCTAAAAAAGCGCTTCAAACCTCTATTCACTGGCGTTGGGCCCGTTGAGGCGGCAATTTCACTTAGCAAGACTTTAGCGCAATTAGAGACAGAAAGCTCTTTGCCCGATTTCATCATTTCGCTTGGCTCGGCAGGCTCAGCTAAACTTGAGCAATTAGAAATCTATCAAGCATCATCTATTTCATATCGTGAT
The DNA here is from genome assembly GCA_026989045.1 of Hyphomicrobiales bacterium. Taxonomy (GTDB): domain Bacteria; phylum Pseudomonadota; class Alphaproteobacteria; order Rhizobiales; family Devosiaceae; genus S141-66. The sequence goes on from JALSJY010000070.1 coordinate 820, forward strand.
ATGGACGCTTCTGCTTTAGGCTTTAAAAAAGGCATAACCCCATTTTTAGACCAACCCATAGATATTAAAATGCCTTTCATTTTACCAGATATAAAAACTGCCAGCCTTGCAACGGGCGCAAGCGTTGTTTCTGGCAAGGCCTATACAAATATAAATGCCGATATGGTGGATATGGAGAGTTTTGCCCTGCTTCGCACCTGCCAGAATTTTAACCTACCAATGATTGCCCTAAGGGGCATTTCAGATGGCAAACATGAGCTTAATCACATCAATGATTGGAGCCAATATTTGCATATAATTGATGAAAAACTCGCTCATATTATAGATAGGCTAGAAATTGACATAGAATTGCTCCATATAGGGCAAAACTAATTTAATTTTGAAAAAAACATGACAGATAATATCCCCTATTTAAAAATGAATGGTCTTGGTAATGATTTCGTGGTGATTGATGCCCGCCAAAATCCCTATCAATTTACCCCTAAGCAAATCAGAGCGATTTCTAATCGTGATAGCGGCATAGGTTGCGATCAATTTATCGTTTTGCAAAACCCACCCAAAGGGGCAGACGTGTTTATGCGCATCTATAATTATGATGGCGGTGAGGTTGAAGCGTGCGGAAATGCCACCCGCTGTATCGCTGCACTTATAGGCAAAGAAAAAAACAAAGACGAGATTATCATCGCCACAAGTGTGGGTTTTTTACCCTCAAAAATCGCTGGAGAAATTATTTCTGTTGATATGGGAGAGCCGCTTTTTGCATGGGATAAAATTCCTCTAAGCGAAGAGTTTAAAGACACTAGAGGCATTGAATTACAAGTTGGGCCAATTGACAACCCCATTTTACATACTCCTGCCGTGGTAAATGTTGGCAATCCGCATGCGGTGTTTTTTGTAAATAATGACCCTGATGATTATGAGCTGAATTTATTTGGCCCAATGTTAGAAAACCATCCGATATTTCCTGAGCGGGCAAATATTTCAATTGCGCAAATCACCGCCCCTGATGAAATTAAACTTAGAGTTTGGGAGCGTGGAGTTGGCCTTACCAAAGCTTGCGGCACTGCTGCCTGCGCGGTAGCAGTTTGCGCCTCTCGCCTAGGGCATACATCACGAAAAACCGCTATTGATCTACCTGGCGGACGATTGCTTTTAGAATGGCGCGAAAGCGACAATCATATCATCATGTCTGGCGCATATTCACTTGATGGCAGTGGCGAAATAACAAACGAACTTCTTAATGTCTAAAGAGCTAAAAAACACAAACCCAAAAACCCTCACATTTGGCTGTCGGCTCAACATTTTTGAAAGCCAAGTGATAGAGGAAAAAGCAAAAGCTGCTGGGCTTACAGATATATTGATTGTCAATTCCTGCGCCGTAACAAACGAAGCCGTGCGCCAAACCAGACAAGGGATAAGAAAAGCCAAGCGAGAAAAGCCTAAACAAAAAATCATTGTCACAGGCTGTGCCGCACAAACCCAAGCACAAATATTTGCAGATATGGCAGAGGTTGATCTGGTAATTGGTAATGCTGAGAAACTTCAAGATGAAACATATCAAAATCTCAATTTTGGCATTGAGCTAGACAATAAAATTCAGGTCAACGACATTATGTCGATTAAAGAAACTGCCCCCCATTTAATTAAAGGCATGGTGGGGCATTCCCGTGCTTTTGTGCAGATACAAAATGGCTGCGATCATAGATGCACATTTTGCATCATTCCCTATGGGCGAGGTCCATCACGCTCAACTCCAATGGGTGCAGTCGTTGAGCAGATAAAAAAACTGGTTGATAATGGCTTTAAAGAAGTCGTGCTAACGGGGGTTGATATAACCTCTTATGGTCATGATTTACCTAAAAACCCTAGCTTAGGTAAATTAGTGCAGGCAATATTATCTCATGTAACTAACCTGCCACGCCTTCGCATATCATCAATTGATTCAATTGAAGCAGATGAGGCTTTATTTGATGCTATTGCTAGTGAAAAACGCCTAATGCCGCATCTTCATCTTTCACTTCAATCTGGTGATGATATGATTTTAAAACGCATGAAGCGCCGCCATTTACGCCAAGATAGCTTAGACTTTGTTGCAAAGGTTAAATCACTAAGGCCAGATATAGTTTTTGGCGCTGATATTATTGCAGGCTTTCCAACCGAAACAGAGGAAATGTTTGAAAATTCTTTATCTATTATTGAGCAGGCAGACCTTAGCTATTTACATATTTTTCCCTATTCCGCTAGAAAAGGGACACCCGCTGCAAAAATTCCAAATCAAATAATTAAATCAATAAAAAAGCAAAGAGCGACAAAATTACGCCAACTGGGTGAAGAGCAGTATAAAAAGCTTCTAATTTCAAGAATTGGCAAACTTGAAAATATACTGGTTGAGCGACAAATAGATGAGCAGACATATCTTGGTCGCACCGAGCAGTTTGCCCCTGTTGAGATTATATCAAAAAATGATATATCTGATAAGATAATTAAAGTAGAAATAACTGACGTAAACGGCAAAAGCTTAATAGGTAAAAAGATGGAGAATTCTTCATGAGTGAAAAAAAACAAGGGTTTTTCTCCAAGCTTTTTGGCAAAAGAGATAAAGTAGAAACGCCACAGCCAGAGCAGGAAATAAAAAAAGCTAAAGAATTAGTTGAGCAGACTAAATCTGAACAGGCTCAGACTGTGCAAACTAATCCTGAAAAGGCAATAAAAAAACCAACAGCAAAAAAGAAAAAACCCGCCGCCCCCAAAGCAAAAGCAAAAGTAGGGACAAAGTCAAAAACAAAAACAAAAGCTAAAGCTAAGCCCGCACCCAAGACTAAAGTAAAGCACGAACCCTTTGATGCTGGCCCTCCAGAAACAACTCCTGAATGGATTGAAGAGCATACTCCCAAACCTATTGCCCCAAAACCTGTTGAAACTAAGCCAGTTGAAAAAAAATCGGCTAAAGAAAAACC
>JALSJY010000071.1 GCA_026989045.1 Hyphomicrobiales bacterium
TGAGATAAAAATATCAGCAGGCGCGCCAGCATTTATTTGCCGTGATAATAATGAAGATGAGCCAGCAACAATAGTAATTTCATTGCACAGGTTCTGCTTGGAATATTCGCTTGCAATTTTTTGCATTACATCAATCAAACTGGAAGCAACAAAGATATTTGTTTTTTTATTTGCAGCACAAGCAAAGCTAGCTTGGCTCAAAAACAAGAATAAAATTATGCTGGCTAGCCAGCTTTTTATCTTCAAGTCCCTGCTCCTTTGATTTTAACCACTGACCATAATTTAGCAAAAGGCTTAGTTATATCTCCAAATTTGCTCGTTTTGCAGCCATTGCTAAAGCCTGTGTTTTTTTGCGCTCTGCCATAAGTTTCCTTTGGAAGCGACCCTGCACCAGATCTACTGCTACCATTACAAATAATACAAAATAGAATGTAGATTTTGCCATTGGTAAAATTTCATATCCAAATAATTGCAAATGAGAAAGATGACCGCCCTCTGACACAAGTAAAATGCCAACCAGCATTAAAACAAACAGTCCTAAAACTTGATACATGCGGTTACGCTCTAAAAATTCCGCTACCTTATCGGCAAGTAAAATCATGCCAATACCTGTTGTGATAATTCCTACAGCCATAACCCAAAATACATCTGTTAAAGCAATGGTTGAAAGAATTGAATCAAACGAAAACACCAAATTCATCAAAACGATCCAAAAAATTGCAACTGGAACAGCACGGCGAGATTTTTCTGCTTCCTCTTCATGATCAACAATTGAAATCATGTGAAAAATTTCTTGAATTGCAGTGTAAAGGATAAACCCACCACCCACTAACACAATAAGCGCATGGAAGTTCACCTCGCCCTCAATAATTCCAGGTATATTCATGGTGAATAATGGTTCTTGAAAGAGGGCGATTGCTTTTAGCAGAATAAATAACAGCACTAGCCTTAATGCAATAGCTAACGCCAGACCAACTTTACGCACCATAGAGCGTTTTGATGGCTCAACTTTTGCGGCCTCTAGTGAAATATATAATAAATTATCAAAACCAAGCACAGCTTGTAACATTATGATCATTACCAAGGTAAACCAGTTTTCTATTGAAAGAATTTCAGCCATTTTAGTATTTTCCTGCTTGCTTGTTATGCTTAATTATCTTGCCGTCCAGCCACCATCTATAACAATAGAAGTGCCAGTTATTGAGCGTGCCATATCTGAACATAAATATGAAGCCATTGAAGAAATTTCTTGTGGTTTAACAAATTGCTTGGTTGGTTGATTTGCCAGCATTACTTGTTCAATCACTTGCTTTTCACTCATATTATGAACTTTCATTTGATCTTTTAATTGCTTTTGAACCAAAGGGGTTAACACATAGCCAGGGCAGATGGCATTAACCGTTATGCCTTTTTCAGCAACTTCAAGCGCAACTGTTTTTGTTAAACCAATTAGAGCATGCTTAGCGGCGATATATGCTGATTTATATTTTGATGCCACTAGCCCATGAACAGAGGAAATATTGATAATTCGACCCCAATTACGCTTCTTCATATCGACAATAGCTGTCCTTATTGTATCAAAAGAAGCATCTAAACTAATTTGCCTAACTGCTTGCCAATCACTTGGCTTAAGCTCTTCTATTGGCGCTACTTTTTGCACTCCAGCATTATTGACTAAAATATCAATCTGCCCGAATTTTTTAATAACTGCTTTTACTAGCTCTGCACCAGCATTGGTTTTGCTTAAATCAGCACAAAAATAGCCTACAGAATTTTTAGCAATTGCTTCAACTTCAAAGATAACTTCGCTAACTTGTGCTTCACTTTCAAAACTATTAAGCGCAACAATATAACCCTTGGTGGCAAATTCTTTAGCAATAGCCAGACCAATGCCAGAAGTAGAGCCAGTAATAAGCGCTATTTTATTTGCTAGCATTTCACTCATCATTTCACCAAATATTTAGTCTTTCTTAAGATGCTTTTATATCAATCGCATCAACTAGCAAGGCTAATTTTGCGGCAATAAATCTGGCAAGAAAGTAACAATTGCTGGGAAATTCCAAAGCAAGACTAAGCCAAGCACCTGAATCAATACAAACGGTATTATGCCCTTATAAATATCCATTGTTGACACCTCTTTTGGAGCAACCCCTTTTAGATAGAATAGAGCAAAGCCAAATGGTGGCGTTATAAAACTTGTCTGTAAATTCACCGCAATAAGAATAGTAATCCAAGCTGGATGCATCAAATTAGGATCAACTGCATAAATCACTGGCCCAACAATTGGGATAACGATGAAGATAATTTCAATAAAATCAAGCACAAAACCAAGTAAGAATAAAACCACCATCACCACAATTAAAAGAGTATGTGGGTCTTCAAATGAGTGTAAAAACACTTGGATATAATGTTCGCCACCAAAAGAGCGCAAAACTAGACTTAGGAATAATGAGCCAATGAGAATGGTAAACACCATTGAGGTAACTTTGGTTGTCTCATTGATAATTGGCGACATAATTTTACTTTTCACCAATGTCCAGCAGGCAAACAAAAGACCAAAAAATGCTACGTGGAAGGCAATAATTGTTACAAGAATTCCTATCCCATTATCAAATGAGATATTATCAGCGCCCATGCGCAAATCAAAATTAGCGCGCATTAGCAATAATACAATTACCGAAACACCAGCCGCTATTATGAACATATTAGACTGACCTGCGTCCTTAAGCCGACGATTAGCCGCTAACATAACAGCGCCAGCTGCACCAAGTGAAGCGGCAGCAGTTGGGTTGGTTACACCGCCAAGAATTGAGCCAAGTACCGCAATGATTAAAATTACTGGCGGAGAAACAACTTTAATGGCTTCAACTTCCAACAAGCGTGGAACTGCATGTTTAAGCGCATAAGTAATCATGATAGCTGGAATTATATAAAAGATAAATTTATTGCCACCGCTTGCATCACCAGCTACGAAAAACCAATCCATAATAAACAATAAAACAATACCCAAAAGACCAGAATAAATTGGTAAACGATTATATGATGGGCGCATAGCATAGGCTAAAGTGATGATGAAGCCACAAATGACTGCAATAGCCATCATGCCATTTGATAAAGGATTATACTGCACTATATCATCTACTAGATTAGAGCCGATAAAGCCAAATGAAGCCAGAGAAATCCAAAGCATAACAAGCGCCAATACTGGGCCAAGCATTGCGCCAACCATTAGCCAAGCATTATTGTTATAATATGATTTTAATTTATAAGGATCAGGCTCACCCAATTGCACAGCTGGTGCTTCTTTTGGTCTTAATAGCGCAAAACCAAAAGCATAAAGAGCATATAAAAGCGCTAAGAATAATCCAGGTAAAAACGCGGCTTTAAACAAGGTGCCAGTAGATATAACGGCAGGCTCGCCCAACATTTCAAGCACTGTAATGCCTAAATCTGCAGCTCTTTTTTCTTGTCCAAGCGCATACATATCACCAACGATTGAGCCAAGCAAAACAATCACGATTGATGGAGGAATAATCTGTCCGAGCGTGCCAGAAGTTGCAATCACACCAGTTGAAAGCGACTTGGAATAACCATGTTTAAGCATAGTTGGCAGGGCAATTAGACCCATTGTAACAACTGTTGCACCAACAATACCAGTAGAGGCAGCAAGTAAAGCACCAACCAAAACAACCGCAATAGCTAAGCCACCTGGAAGAGAGCCAAATAATTTTGCCATTGTAGTTAGCAAATCTTCTGCAATATTT
>JALSJY010000072.1 GCA_026989045.1 Hyphomicrobiales bacterium
GCCATATATCATCATATCCATATCTAGCGTATAAATCCATAATTGCCCCTTATCATCTTCTACAAGCGATATTCTGCACGGCAAATATGCAGCGTAAGCAGGGTCATGTTCAATCATTTTAGCTGCCGTTAAGGGGTTGCAATAAAGATAAATATTTAATTTACGCCAATCTTCACCCATCATCAAAGAGACTTGATCTCCCAATGGCAACTCACCAACAGCTCTAATATTTCGCTCAAGGGCAATATTTTTAATTGATTGATCAACTTCTTCAAATGTTAAATCATCAGCCACTTTTGCGCTCCACACCGTAGCGGCAGCTCCATTTCCTGTTTCAATCAACCTATCAGCCATAGATTTATAAGTAGCAAATGCTTGCTCATCAAAACCATCAAATGCTGATTTATATTTATAAATTGTTGGCCCAATATAAATTGCTACGCCAATAGCAATCACTCCAATAATTGCCAAAACATTTCGAATTAGAACCATGAAATCCTCCCAGATAATTATGCTCTTGTAAATCATGATTTACGATTTTAGCCAAATGTGCAATCAAAAAACCACTCTTTCCTAAATATTCCAAGTTCTACATATATAGATTTTGGCATACTTGACCAAGTGTAAAATAAATATATACTGGACATTCAATCGATAGGTTATAGAAGCTAATTCACTGGGAGGGGAAGAAGATTCAAAAGCTAAAATCTACTCAAGCTATTATTTTATCTACTATTCTGACACTTGCTATTGCTCCATTTAATTCTCTACCTGCTTTTTCACAAGCTAATGAGCAAATTATTGCAGACAAAAAGGCAGGCGCTAAAGCCTTCCGTAAATGTATGTCATGTCATATGGTTGGAGAAGATGCTAAAAATCGCACAGGCCCACAATTAAACGATTTGTTTGGCAGACCTGCTGGCTCAGTTGAAGGTTACAAATATTCAAAAGATATGATGCGAGCTGCATCAAGTGGTTTAATCTGGGATGTTGAGCATATTGATATGTTTATTGAAAAGCCAAAATCCTTAGTATTTAAAACAAAAATGGCATTTAGAGGAATTAAAGATCCAACCGAGCGCGCTAACCTAATGGCGTATTTAAGACAGTTTTCTGCTTCCCCATCAGACATACCAGAGGCAGAGCCAACTTTAGTTGCAAGAGACCCTGATATTGACCCCTCAATTTTAGCACTTGAAGGTGATCCAGAATATGGAGAATATCTTTCTGGTGAATGTGTAACCTGTCACCAAATTGATGGCGAAGATGAAGGCATTCCATCAATTACTGGCTGGCATATAGAAGATTTTGTTATCGCATTACACGCATATAAAACTGGCTATCGCCCTCATCAAGTAATGGAAACGATTGCTAAAAGATTATCAGAAGAGGAGATTGCAGGGTTGGCAGCATATTTTACATCAAAGTAAAATGCTAATAACAATATTTTATATAAACTCATAAAGTAGGAAAAATAGAAATACATAACATCTAAGCTCAGTAATATAGAATTTAATTGCTGTTTTATTATTTAAAATAAGGCTATAAAAAACTATCACAAAAAGGAGAGATGGACATGAAAATTAACAGGCGAGGATTTATTGGAACAGGAGCGGCCTTTGTTGCAGCACTTAGTGCGCCAATGGTTATGGCTTCTAACAGGCCAAAAGTAGTAGTCATTGGCGGTGGTGCAGGTGGAGCAACTGCGGCACGTTATCTTGCCAAAGATAGCAAGGGTGCGCTTGATGTTATATTGATTGAGCCATCAAAAACATATTACACATGCTTTTTCTCAAACCTTTATATTGGTGGCGTGCGTGATTTCGCTTCAATCGGCCATACATACGGCAAACTTGCTTCAGAATATGGCATCAATATAGTGCATGATTGGGCTATTGGAGTTGATAAAGATGCCAGAACTGTCTCGCTAGCTGGCGGCGCGCAAATTCCTTATGATGCTTTAGTTATTTCACCAGGTATTGATTTTGTTGAAGGATCAGTTGCTGGCTGGGATTTAACATCTCAAAATGCTATGCCGCACGCCTATAAAGCAGGCTCACAAACTCAACTATTAAAAGCACAAATTGAGGCAATGCCTGATGGCGGCACTTTTGCTATGGTTGCCCCACCAAATCCATATCGTTGTCCTCCAGGGCCATATGAGCGTGTTTCTATGGTTGCGCACTTGCTTAAACAAATTAACCCAACAGGCAAAATCCTAATCGTTGATCCAAAAGAAAAATTCTCAAAGCAAGGATTATTTGAAGAGGGTTGGAATAAGCATTATGCGGGCATGATTGAGCGTGTTGGCCCTGACTTTGGTGGTGCAAATGTTGAAGTTAGACCAGATGCAATGGAAATTGTCATTGATGGCGACGTTGAAAAAGTTGACGTTTGTAATGTTATTCCTGCTCAAAAAGCAGGTAATATTGCACAGATTGCTGGCATAACGAATGACGCTGGTTGGGCTCCTGTTACAGCACATGATATGAAATCAAAAATGGACAATAATATCTACGTGCTTGGTGATTCATCTGCACAGGGTGATATGCCAAAATCAGGTTTCTCAGCAAACTCACAAGCAAAAGTTTGCTCAATGGCAATCAGAGCTGCACTAACTGGCAGCAAGGCATTTCCTGCTAAATTCTCAAACACTTGCTGGTCACTTATTGACACAGATGACGGTGTTAAAGTTGGCGCCTCTTATGAAGCAACCGATGAGAAAATTGCCAAAACTTCTGGCTTTGTTTCTAAAACTGGTGAAGATGCTGCTCAGCGCAAGCAAAACTATGAAGAGTCAGTTGGCTGGTACGAAGGCATAGTGGCTGATATGTTTGGCTAAGATTAACCCACACAAATTAAAAAAGGGGAGAGTTTTTTAACTCTCCCCTTTCTATGTAATTATTTTTGTCTTTGCGAGCAAACACAGTGAGCGTGGCAATCCAGAGCTATTGTGCAGTGAGGTAAATTTTCAGATTGTCATAAAGCTCCGCCCCTTAAAAAACAAGGAATTATAGCTATTGTAATTCGATAAGCTTAGGCAATCTCTAGTGATTTTGTCCCTTCAAAAACACTTCCTTCATCATCAATCCATCTACATAATAACTCGCCTGCCCCAGGAACTTTCATAGTAAATTTGAAATAAGGGTTTTGTGAAACTGATGGCTCAAGCTTAATATTCAATATTTCCTTAGAATTAAAACTTGCCTCAAAACTATGAATAATCATACGAGGAATTCTCTCACCCGTTTTTTCATCTCGTTGTTGACCTGAAACCATCGCATGGCTGATCAATGTTTTTATCGTAACAATTTCACCAACTTTTGCAGTTTTAGGAAGTTTTATACGGGGTTTAATTTTTGACATTATATTCTCCTAATTATCAACAACCGCCAACAGTAACTTCAACTGCTACAGTGGTTTTTACAAAACTTCCATCACTCATTTTTGCAACAGCAATAAGATTTTGTGATTTTGCCATGCGTATTTTTGTAGATACTTCAGAATTGCCAGAAAGCTCACCAAAGTTAAAAGTAATCACCTTTTGATAGGGGTTTTCTTCTGCAATCAACATAATGCTTTTCGCCCCCTCTGCCTTAAGGTCAATTGGAACAGATCCACCATTTTCTGCCAGCTCAGGAGCTGTAATACTAACCCCGCCCTCACTAATTTCTGAGCCATTTG
>JALSJY010000073.1 GCA_026989045.1 Hyphomicrobiales bacterium
TATGGGCAAAATCACTTTTTGTTAGTTCCATATTCCAATCACCACCTAAAATAACATAATTCCCCTTTTGATATTCTTCTTGAGCAAAAGCAAAAACTGCATCAAATTGCTTTTGCCTAGTTGCGCCATTTTCATCAAAAGCAGATAGATGCAGATTTACGATCACCCATTGTTTATCACTATTTTTAATAGCAAAATGGGTGACTAATAGACCATAATTTCTCTTCAACACTCCAAGCATTAGATTTGGCTCAAATGGAAGATTAACAACCCTATTTGAAAGAGATCTGGCCTTAGCTATTGTTAATGTGCCGTGATTAACCTTAAGCGGCCAAGGCAGATATTTAGAGGCAATGTCGCCTCTAAAAACAGCCAGAAATTTTGGAAAAAGATAAATTATTTGCGCCCTTACTGGGATAAGAAAACTAAGCGGGCTTTTTTCTGATACTTCTTGTAGCATATATATATCAGAGCTTAAATTTTTTAGCAGTTTTTTTATTCCGGCGAGGTTTTTTTTAACCTCGGAGTATGACGGAGGGAAAAATCTTTTGCCACCATCTGTAATAAAATCAGAATTTTTTCCTAAACCCGCATAGCCAATATTCCAGATGGTGATAGAAATTTCTTTTTCTAAAAAACCAACAATATTTTTTGGTTCATTAAGAATGGTAATTTTTGTTGATGGCTTTGAACTTTTGTTCACCAACACTACAAATAACAGATAAAAGACGAATAAGATTATTATCAAAAAGAAAATAACCATTCACTCTACTTTCTTGCTAACTTCTAACCAAATCAGACAAAAGACCTGCTGCAACCGAAAGTCTAGAAACACTAAGTTCCTCTCCTGTTAAATCAGAAACCATAGCAATAATTCTATTGGTTTCTTCAATGCGTTGCTCTTTCCAGCTATGAAATCTATCTTCAATTTTACCATTGCCAACCCGCAGAACATCACAAGTTAGGTCGCGTTGCGCGCGCATGACATTTGCCAATGCCCTATCAAGCGCCATACGATCAAATTTATCAATCAGATCAATATTTTTACCTTGCTCGGTTATGCGTCCTAAATTAAATGTCTCAAGCACCATGAAATAGGCTTTTGCTGCGTCATCAACGCTGGTGTTGGTTTTTTCACTGGCGAGAATAATATCAGAGCAAAGAGTAAGGGCAGATAATTCTGCAATACGTTGAGCTAGATCGCGCGGCGCACCACCATTAACAAAACCCACAGCTTGATTCGCAACGCTTTGAGCAACAAAACTTGGTAAAATTGAGCCAAGCTTGGCACGAATATTTGCAACCCCAGCGCCATAGAGTTTGACAATATCTGAAAGACCACCTTCAAAACTCACATTGCGTAAAAACCATAATGTCTGCTCAACCAAAAGAGTTTTCACCTCATTATAAAGTTCAAGCTGAGTTGTGCCATCAATTTTATTATCTAAATCATCAATAGCCTCATTAAGGTCAGCTAAATCATAAGCATCACGTGCTGCTGCATAAGCAAAAGCAACCTGCGCCGCATCTGCAGTTGTTGCACTAGTCATTCTAAATACAAAAGAAGGACCACCACGGTTAATCATAACATTTGATAAAACAGTAGCAATAACCTGACGGCGCAATCTATGCTCTTCAATAGTTTTAGGATATTTTTTTCGTAATTCATCGGGGAAATAACGATATAATTCCCTAGCTAAATATGGATCATCAGGAATTTTACTATCTAATAATTGCGCATAAAAAGTATTTTTTGCATAGGCTAATATTACTGCTAGCTCGGGTCTGGTAAACGGAGTTTTTGAAACAGAGCGTTCGTGTAATTCAGCATCACTAGGTAAAAATTCAACGGCTCTGTTTAATTCCCCCCTTGTTTCAAGGTCATGCATAAAGGAAATTAAATCAGGTGATGCAGAATATCCCTTAAGTTCAATCAAAGAGATGGCCAGAGTTTGCAGATAATTATTCCTTAAACAAAGTTCAGCAACTTCATCTGTCATTGAGGCGAGAAATTTATTGCGCTCTTCAATATTTATTTTACCCGCACGCACTAATGTGCCTAGCGCAATTTTGATATTAACCTCTAAATCAGACGAGTTAACACCAGCAGAATTATCAATCGCATCGGTATTTATAGCCCCGCCATTAAGGGCATATTCAATGCGTCCAAGTTGGGTTATGCCAAGGTTTGCTCCCTCGCCAATTACCTTTGCGCGAACCTGTTTTCCGCTGATACGAATTGCATCATTGGCTCTATCGCCAACTTCTAAATCGCTCTCATCTTCACTTTTAACATAAGTGCCAATTCCACCAAACCATAATAGATCAACATCGGCTTTCAAAATGGCATTCATCACCATATTTGGAGTTATTTTGCCCTTTTTAAGACCTAAAAACTCAAGCGCCTCGTCAGATAATTCAATAGTTTTAGCTGCGCGAGGATATATCCCACCACCCTTTGAAATTAGTGATTTATCATAATCCTGCCAGCTTGAGCGCTCCATTTCAAACAGGCGTTTGCGCTCTTTATATGAGTCATCAACTTGCGGATTAGGATCGATAAAAATATCTCTATGGTCAAACGCCGCAAGTAATTTGGTTTTATGCGAAAGCAGCATGCCATTGCCAAAAACATCACCAGACATATCACCAACACCAACAGTTGTGAATTCACTGGTTTGAATATCGCGGTTAAGCTCACGGAAATGACGTTTCACCGCCTCCCAGCCACCACGTGCAGTAATACCCATTTTTTTGTGATCATAACCAGCTGAGCCGCCGGAGGCAAAAGCATCACCAAGCCAAAATCCACGCTTAATTGAAATCTCATTGGCAATATCAGAAAAACTAGCCGTGCCTTTATCTGCCGCCACCACAAGATATGGATCATCACCATCACGAAGAACCATGTCTTTTGGGTGAATAATTTTATCACCATCAATATTATCGGTAAGCTCAAGCAGGCTGTTGATAAATATTTTATAAGCCGCAATGCCATAAGACATAAATGTCTCTCGATCAGGGTTTTGTGGCATTGTTCTTGGCACAAATCCACCTTTTGATCCCATCGGAACAATCACCGCATTTTTAACCATTTGCGCTTTTACTAAACCAAGGACCTCGGTTCTGAAATCTTCAGGTCTATCTGACCAGCGCAACCCACCACGGGCAATTTCACCACCACGTAAATGCAAACCCTCAACTTGTGGAGAATAGACAAAAATCTCTCGATATGGGCGTGGCTCGGGCATTCCATCAACTTTTGAGCAGTCATATTTAATTGCCAAAGCCCTGCAGCGAGCGCCATTTTCATCGCGTTGATAAAAATTGGTTCTAAGCGAGGCTTCAATTAAATTTAAAAAATGACGGATAATTATATCTTCATCAGCAGAGCTGACTTTGACTAAAGCGTTTGATATTTCTTTTTTAATATTCTGCGCTACTTCTTGGCGATCTTTTGAAAAGTCTGGCTGATGGTAGCAATAAAAAAGATTGACCAAGTCAATAGTAATTTTTGGGTGGGCGCAAAGAGCATTCCATAAATATCGTTGTGAGAAACCAAGTTTTAGCTGTTTAAGATAATGCGCAAAGGCTCTTAAAACAGATATATCGTCCCAATTTAGATTTGCTAGCGTTGTAAGCTTGTTAAAGCCATCGCTTTCAGCTCTTTTATCCCAAGTTGCAAGCAATGATCGCTCAAGCACAGGTGCAATAGCGCTTAAATCAATATCCTCTTCTGGATCGATTGCCATGTCGTGAATAAACTGCTCATTAGCATTATCTGGGCGCACAGAATAGGTGCGCTCATCAATAACCCTAAAGCCAAAATTCTCTAACATCGGCACTCGATCACTAAGCGGGATAGGCCTTAGATTATGATAAAGGCGCAACCTGTGCTGGCTTGTTTCATCGTTTGTATCTTTAGGAATAAATCTTAGAGCAATGCGATCACTTTTCTCTAGATTTTGTAACGCCTCTATATCAAGTAAAGCATCTTGACTTGAAGTATTGGCCTGATAGGCCGTTGAAAAAGCATTAAAATAATGTTTGATTTGATTTGGCTCACTCGCTGCCTCCATTAGCATATCACCAAATGAGCGCGCAAGCGCGCTTACATCTGCTTCAAGTTGCTGGCGACTAGGGGTTGGAGTTTTGCCGCCATTACGTCCAATGATAAAATGAACTCGAACTAACTCCCCTTCAGGGAAGTATGGATAATAGGCAGATAGATGGCCATCATAGATTTTTGCTAAATATTCACCAATATCAGCCCGTAATTTTGAATTATAGCGATCACGAGGCAAATATAATAAAATAGAGACAAAATTATCAAACGGATCAAGACGGGGTAGAACGCGTATCTGAGGGCGATCAGCAAGTGCTGAAATTATAGTTGCAAATTCTAAAAGCTCGCTTTCAGAAATTTGAAATAATTCCTCGCGTGGATAATTATCAAGCGCAGCCATAAGTGCTTTTCCAGCATGGCTTTTAGGGTTTAAGCCAGATGCAGAAATAACCTGCGAAATTTTTCTCCTAACAAAAGGAACTTCTGTGTGCGGGGTTGCCAAAGACATAGAGGTGAACAAGCCAAGCATGCGCAATTCACCGCTAAGATTGCCACTCTTATCATATAATTTAACCCCGATATAATCTAAAAAAGCTCTACGGTGGACACGCGAGCGAATATTAGCTTTTGTTACCATCATTGGGTTTTCATTTTGTAAGAAAGCTACATGCTCTTTGGTCATTTCGACCAATTCATTGCCATGGCGTAAAAATTTATAATTAGGGTCTTTTAAAATACCAAGTCCAGAGTTCGGTACAGGGTTCAGAATTGCCTCTTCACCCTGACCAACCAAAACATATTCGCGCATGCCAAGAAATGTAAAATTATGATCGGCGAGCCAAGCTAAAAAATGCAATGTTTCTGCTAAAACTGGTGTGGCAATATTTGGGCTGTGCTCGCGATAGTCTTGCACAAGCTTATGCAACCTTTCTAACATTGGTCGCCAGCCGCGCACAGTGCGACGAACGTCAATTAGCACGGCATCAATTTCATCAAATAATCTCTTTAAAACAGCTTCATCAGTTATGGGATCGATATAAATATGCAAAAAGCTAGTTAGAGTAATATCTTTGCTTTGATCATTATTTGGTCTTTCAAGAACATTTATTTTTTTGCCCTTTTGCTCAAGCGATAAAATAGGGTGAGCGATTAGCTGAATATTACCACCAATGGCGCGGATTGCACCAAGCACGCTATCGACTAAAAATGGCATGTCATCGACAAAAATATCAATAATCTGCACATTGTCACTAGAATTATCTTCTCCTTGGGGTGTCCAGATATTTATCAAATGGTCATTAGTTTTTCTATGCCCAAGTCTTTCATAGGAGTGGCGAATATTTTTTTCAAAATTTTCTGGTGAAATTGAAACAAGGTCAGCTGGATCAATAGAGGCAACAGTCTTTTTAAGAAAATTAGAAAAACTCTGTTCTTTTTTTGATAATAAATTTGCGCGATTGACAAGCTCTTGCCAGTTTTTTTTAATTTCTACACTCATCACCCATTGACCCCCTAATGGCGAAAAAACAACTAAAGTAATAACTAATAATTTAGAATCACTTAAATGCAGTTTGACGATATTAAAAGAAAATGTCGAGTAGTAACACAATAGTAGATATTTATGCGCATAAGATATGGTTTATTATAATATGATAAGACTTAAAACTAATGAAAATGCCATTAAACACAGATATTAAAGCAATCGTGCGCTCTTCGCTAAACAAGTCGGTGGCTTCATTATTGATAAAAGTAATGGCTGCTGGCCTTACTTATGTTATGTTTGTTGTTCTTTCTCGCTCAATGAGCGAGGTAAATTATGGTCAGTTTGCCTTTGGTTTTTCTTTAGCTACAATTTTAGCAATTGGTGCCTCCATGGGTCAGCAAATTGCAATTTTGCGCTTCTGGCCAGAAGAAAATGGTAATAACAACCCTAAAAAGGCGCATGAGGCTTTGCGCTCTGGCTGGGCAATAGTCATTTTAGCATCAATCATTATTTCCCTTACTTTGATATTTACTGCATTGGTAGGCGGGGTGATTGGCGATGGAATATTCTCTTTTCTTTATATAATTGCAGCAGCTAGTTTAATATTACCTCTAGCAATGGCTGAATATGGTGGCTCAGTTCTTCGCGCCCAAGAATCAGTTTGGATTGCCCTAACTCCAAGAGACGTTCTTTGGCGCGCGGGCGTGCCAACTATTGTTGTTATATTATTATTTTATGGAGTTGAGCTAAATGGTTCTGAGGCACTTTTATTGTCGGCAGTGATATTGTCATTTGTTATGGTTATACAATTTTTTGTTGCTAAAAAAATTGGTTTTTATAATTCAATTGGTTTTTCTTCCCTTAAAAATTATTGGAATGAGAGAGGTAAAATCAGCCTATGGTTTTTTATTTCAACAGTTTTAGATACAGCAGCCCTAAATGTTGATATAATATTGATAGGTCTATTTGTTGCCGTTGAAAGCGCTGGTCTATATTTCAACGCCTTTAAAACAGCGGGCTTAATGACATTGTTTATGTGGGCAATAACCTTGGTAATTGCACCAATTGTTGCAAAACATTATCATGCCGGCGAGATAAAAAAAGCACAGGCGGTTACAACATTTTGTGCTTGGGCGGGTTTTATATTTTCAGTAGGCATTTTTATTATTTTCATATTTTTTGGTGATTTAATATTGTCATTATTTGGTGATACTTATGCCAATGGAAAAACCATTTTATTATTACTAAGCGCTGGCCTTTTGGTAGACGCTGCAACGGGTCCAACACGTATTGTAATGATGATGACTGGGCATGAAAAAGCTTATGTAGCAATTTTTGGCTCAATTATGTTGGCAGGCTTTGTTTGTATGTTAGTGATTATTCCAATTTATGGAGTGTTAGGTGCAGCAATTGTTAATATGATAACCAGAATTATTGCTCAAAGTGCAATTGCCTATTGGGCAAAAAAGAAGATAGGCATTAGCACAACTCTTTGGGGTTTTTGGACATCGTCTAAAGAAATAATAATCAAAAACAAGTAGAAATATTCTTTTCACCTTTGACGAATTGCTTTTATGTCGCTATCTCTTGTTTTATATTAAAAAATATGATTTTAACCATTTAATATTAGACCTAAATTATGGCTAGCAGCTAAAAGGCAAAAATTATGGCGAATGATACACGCCCACTCTCTCCTCATCTTCAAATTTATAAAACCCAAATCACAATGGTTATGTCTATTTTACATCGCATAACTGGAGTGGCGCTTTATTTTGGTTTTGCGCTTCTTACTTGGTGGATTGTAGCTTCAGCAATGGGTGGCAATGCGCAACAGCTTGTTAATCAAGTAATGGGGCATTGGTTGGCGCAGGTTATTATGTTTGGTTTTACTTGGGCTTTATTTAATCATATGCTCGGCGGCATTCGTCATTTTATCTGGGATTCAGGCAAGGGTTTTTCTAGAGTTGCAAGATTTGGTTTTGCTTGGGCAACTTTATTAGGTGGTTTTATCTTAACAGTCCTTGTTTGGGCATATATTTTGTGGAGTTAAAGGATGAGCATTAAAACCTCGCTAAAAAAAATAACCGGTCTTGGCTCTGCAAAAACTGGCACAACCCATTTTTGGCATCAACGTTTAACTGCACTTGCTAATATCCCGCTGTCACTATTTTTAATCTGGTTCATTATCTCACTAGCAGGGGCAGATAGATATTTACTAATATTAAAACTATCAAATCCAATAATTTCGACTCTTTTAATTTTGGCCATTTTGTCAATTCTTTGGCATATGCGTTTAGGTATGCAAGTAGTGATTGAAGATTATATTACCACTGAGATTCGTAAAATTTTAGCACTAACACTTAATAATTTTTTTGTTATAGGGGTAGGCGCACTCAGCATTATTTCAATATTAAAACTTGGCTTTGGGGGCTAAATTCATGAGCGGTAAAAAATCTTACGAAATCATCGATCATGAATTTGATGTCGTGGTTGTTGGAGCAGGTGGCGCAGGTTTGCGTGCAACACTTGGTATGGCCGAACAGGGTCTAAAAACTGCTTGTGTAACTAAGGTTTTTCCAACTCGTTCACATACAGTTGCAGCACAAGGGGGCATTGCCGCTTCATTAGGCAATATGGGTGAAGATAATTGGAAGTGGCATATGTATGACACTATTAAAGGGTCTGATTGGCTTGGCGATAATGACGCAATGGAATATCTCACTCGCCAAGCACCAAAAGCCGTTTATGAGCTTGAGCATTATGGCGTGCCATTTTCTCGCAATGAGCAGGGTAAAATATATCAGCGCCCATTTGGCGGTCATATGCAAAACTTTGGTGATGGCCCCCCAGTTCAGCGCACATGTGCGGCGGCAGATAGAACGGGGCATGCAATTTTACACACTCTTTATGGTCAGTCTTTACGCCATAATGCTGAGTTTTTTATTGAATATTTCGCACTTGATTTATTGATGAGTGATGATGGAGTTTGTGAGGGAATTATAGCTTGGAAATTAGATGATGGCACAATCCATCGTTTCCGAGCTAAAACAGTTGTGTTGGCAACAGGGGGTTATGGACGCACATATTTTTCTTGCACTTCTGCTCACACCTGCACAGGAGATGGCAACGGCATGGTTGCTCGTGCTGGCTTACCGCTTCAAGATATGGAATTTGTGCAATTCCACCCAACAGGTGTTTATGGTGCTGGTGTTTTAATCACCGAAGGGGCACGCGGTGAGGGTGGTTATTTAACCAATTCTGAAGGTGAGCGCTTTATGGAGCGCTATGCACCAAACGCAAAAGACTTAGCTTCACGTGATGTTGTTTCACGTTGCATGACAATTGAAATAAAAGAGGGGCGTGGTGTTGGCCCTAAAAAGGATCATATCTATTTACATCTTGATCATCTTGACCCCAAGGTCTTGGCCGAAAGATTACCAGGTATTACTGAAAGCGCAAAAGTTTTTGCAGGGGTTGATTTGACCCGCGAGCCAATTCCAGTAATTCCAACCGCTCATTATAATATGGGTGGAATTCCAACAAATTATCATGGGGAAGTGCTAAACCCAACTAAGGATAATCCTGAGGCCACTGTTAAAGGGCTTATGGCGGTTGGTGAGGCTGGTTGTGCCTCAGTGCATGGGGCGAACAGACTCGGTTCAAACTCATTGATTGATTTAGTAGTATTTGGCCGCGCCGCTGCAATTCAAGCAGGTAAAACCATTGATCGTAATGCTTCAATTCCAGAGGTGAATGAAAAATCATCTGAGAAAATTCTATCCCGTCTTGATAGATTGCGTAATGCTGATGGTTCAACAACTACGGCTAGTTTACGTGATAAAATGCAACATACTATGCAAGAAGATGCCGCTGTTTTCCGCACGCAAGAAACCCTGAAAAACGGCGTTGATCGTATGAGTGCAATCTGGGATCAAATGAGTGATATTAAGGTGACTGATCGCTCAATGATTTGGAATTCTGATTTAGTAGAAACGCTTGAGTTAGAAAATCTCATGGTCAATGCTTTAACCACTGTTGTTTCTGCCCATGCCCGCACAGAAAGCCGCGGCGCACATGCACGAGATGATTATCCTGATCGTGATGATAAAAACTGGCGTAAACATACGCTTTCAACTATTTCTGATAAAGGCAAAGTTAAGCTTAGCTATCGTGATGTAATTACCAAGCCTTTGACGGATGAAAAAGATGGTGGAATTTCACTTAAAAAAATCGCACCAAAAGCACGAGTATATTAGAATGTATTTCCTAACTCAAAAAGGAGCTAAAAACTAATGGCTCAATTAAAGCTTCCAAAAGGATCAAGTCCAAAAGCAGGTAAGGTCTGGCCAAAACCTAAAAGTGAAAATATTCGGGAATTTAAAATTTATCGCTATGATCCAGATCAGGGTGGAAATCCGCGAATTGACACCTTTTTCGTAAATCTTGATGATTGCGGGCCAATGATTTTGGATGCGCTTTTATGGATTAAAGATAATATTGATGCAACGCTTACACTAAGGCGTTCATGTCGAGAGGGAATTTGCGGCTCATGCTCAATGAATGTTGATGGCCTGAATACTTTGGCTTGCACCAAGGGAATGGAGGAAGTTGATGGAGTAATAAAAATCTATCCGTTGCCGCATTTACCAGTAGTTAAAGACCTTGTGCCAGATTTAAATAATTTTTATGCTCAGCACCGCTCAATTGAGCCATGGCTACAAACTAAAACTCCAGCACCAGGCACTGAGTGGCTACAAAGTCATGGGGATAGAGAAAAACTAGATGGTCTTTATGAGTGTATATTATGCGCATGCTGCTCTACTTCATGCCCATCATATTGGTGGAATGGCGATCGTTATCTTGGTCCTGCTGTTTTGCTACAAGCCTATCGCTGGTTAATAGATTCTCGTGATGAAGCAACTGGGGAAAGGCTTGATAATCTTGAAGATCCTTTCAGACTTTATCGTTGTCACACAATTATGAACTGCACTAATGTCTGCCCTAAAGGCCTAAATCCAGCGCAAGCAATTGCTGAAATAAAAAAACTTATGGTTGAGCGTCAGATTTAATTTATGTTTGAAACAATAGCCGAAGTAAGAGATGTTTCAATTGCTAGGGTTTTAATAGCTGCCCTCAAAGCACATGGCTTTAACCCAATGGAGGGGGCATTAGGTTTCTCAGCAATACCAGGAATAACCAATTTAAAAGGCACAATTGCTATTAAAGTTCCGCAACATGAAGCTAATGACGCAAAAATTCTGGCTAATGACTTATTAAAAAACATGGAATCTTAAACTTATTAAACTTAATTGTGACATAATAAAATTTGATTTTATGATGTAACACTATTCAAAATTATAAAAGGCAATAAAAGGCTTTAAATAAAATGAACATTAAACGCACTATATTCTCATTTACTGCACTTTTAGGGCTTTCTTTGATTGTTGCAGCTTGCACTTCAACATCTCCATTTGGCCCGTCAAATCGGGTAGCTAGCGCTCCTGTTCAACTTCCTGGCGTTGCCTCATCTTCTGTTCAGACCTCCTCCCTTCCACCGCTTCAGGGTCAAGATGGTGTTGTTACGCAATCTGATGAAATAGTTGATGGCGCTGGTTTTGATGCAAATTATAGCGATCCAGGCCTTGATGGGCAGGGGGTAAACACTGATGGATCATTTGTTAGCATCAATGATATTGGGTCGTCTCAAATCACCCCGGCAGGGCGAGATTTAAGCGGAACTCTAACTACCGCAAAATTATTAGGAACTTGGATTTTAAGTGCAGAGCAGGGAGATAGTACTGTAAAATGTCGCTTAAACCTAACTCAAACTACAAAAGCAGGCACTAATCGCTATCGTGCCTCTGCGCCAAATTGTGAAATTCCAGTTGTTTCTTTAGTTTCCTCTTGGGCGCTTACTGGTTCGCAAGTGCAGCTTTATGATAATAATGGCGCAATGGTTGGAGCATTTCAGCGTTCAGACACTCGCTTTGTTGGCACTCTTTCTGGTGGAATAGCTGCCTCATTAGACGGATAAGAAATTGCCTATTAAGGCCTATAGTGGCTTAATTGAAGAAAAAATATTATCTTATGATGCGGCACAATTTGAGGCCGCGCAAATACTTGATGAATTAAGCAGTAAATTACGTGATTTACAGCAGGGCAAAACTGGCTTGTCCGCCTTTTTTAAATCACGCAAGTCAACCCCTAAGGGTGTTTATTTATGGGGTGGGGTTGGCAAGGGTAAGACCATGCTAATGGATTTATTTTATGAAAATGTGCCAATCAAAGCTAAACGGCGAGTGCATTTCCACGAATTTATGGACGAAATTCATATCGCTATAAATGATTATCGTCAAAATAATAAAGCTCAAAAATCAGGCCATGATCCAATTCCACACATAATAAAACCAATCATTCGTGATGTGCGTCTATTATGTTTTGATGAATTTCATGTTAGCGATATTACTAATGCCATGTTGCTTATGCGCCTGTTCGATAAATTATTTCATGCTGGTTTAGTTATTGTCGCCACCTCAAATGTCGCACCGAAAAACCTATATAAAGACGGTCTAAATAGGCAATTATTTTTACCCTTTATTGACTTGCTAAATTCTCATGTTCAAACAGTGGAATTAAATAGTAAAAAAGATTACAGACTTGATAAATTGCAAGGGGAAGATATTTTTCATTTTGGCACTGATACAAAATCGGCAATGGATTTAATTTTTGCACATTTAACGGGCGGCCAGCCATCTAAACAAACTCACTTAATAAGTTTAGGGCGAGAGATTAAAGTGGAACAATATGCTCTTGGAGTTGCAAGGTTTGATTTTTCTGATCTATGTGAAAAACCACTTGGGGCAAGAGATTATTTAAAAATTTCAAACGCATTTCACACAATAATGATTGATAATGTGCCGCAATTTACCTCCCTAAATTCTAACGCCGCAAAACGCTTTATCTTACTAATTGATAGTCTTTATGACAAGGGGGTGAAGTTATCGGCTTCTTTTGCTGTACCTCTGGCACAATTAAGTGATGATAAAAATACCGCTTTTGAGTTTAGGCGCACAATATCTCGCTTAAACGAAATGAGCTCAAAATCTTACTTGGCTGCCAAACGTAAGCAATCTTAAAAGAAAGCGCAAGCAACCTAGAACTAGCCTTAATGGACAAGCAAAAAACTGCTTAAATAAGTCATTTTTATAATTATTAGCAATAATACATATTATTTACTTATTCTTACCTTCACCTTTTGCATTCTTAGCTTGCACAACAAGTTTCTTAAGGGTAATGAATGCGCATTCATTATAATAATTTCTTAACCCGAAGGGTATTTTCTTATGGCACGTAAAAAAATTGCACTAATTGGCGCAGGGCAAATCGGTGGCACTCTTGCTCATCTGGCAGCTCTTAAAAATCTTGGTGATGTTATTTTATTTGATATTGTCGATGGCGTGCCGCAGGGTAAGGCTCTTGATCTTTCTCAAAGCGGAAATGTAGAAGGATTTTCCTCAACAATAAAAGGCACATCTGAATATAAAGATATTGCTGGAGCTGATGTTGTAATTGTTACCGCGGGTGTGCCACGTAAACCAGGTATGAGCCGCGATGATTTGCTTGAGATAAATCTAAAAGTTATGGAGCAGGTTGGCGCAGGCATTGGTAAATATGCCCCTGATGCTTTTGTTATTTGTATCACTAATCCGCTTGATGCCATGGTTTGGGCATTACAGCGTTTTTCTGGCTTGCCAACAAATCGTGTGGTTGGCATGGCAGGTGTGTTAGATAGTTCACGTTTTTGCCATTTTATTGCCGATGAACTTGATGTTTCAATTAAAGATGTAAACGCATTTGTGCTTGGCGGGCATGGCGACACTATGGTGCCATTGGCGCGTTATTCAACAGTTGCAGGTATTCCTTTACCAGACTTGGTGAAAATGGGCTGGCTGTCAAAAACAAAGCTTGATGAGATTATTCAAAGAACACGTGATGGCGGTGCTGAAATTGTTGGCCTGTTAAAAACAGGCTCTGCCTTTTATGCCCCTGCTGCTTCTGCCATTGATATGGCTGAAAGTTATTTGCTTGATGAAAAACGAGTAATGCCATGTGCTGCTTACCTCAAGGGTGAATTTGGCGTAAAAGGCATGTATGTTGGCGTGCCAGTTGTCATTGGCGCTGAAGGCGTTGAAAGAGTTGTTGAGATTTCACTTTCAACTTCTGAGCAAAAAGGTTTTGATAAGTCACTTGATTCGGTAAAAGGCTTAGTAGAGGCTTGTAAAGAAATTGCACCAAAATTAGCATAAATATAAAACAAATCAATTTAAGGGTTTACTTTTATGAATATTCACGAACATCAAGCCAAAGCATTATTAAAAGAATATGGCGTGCCAGTTTCTGATGGTGTTGCTATTTTTTCCGTTGATGAGGCAGAAGCGGCGGCAAAGTCGCTTGGCGGGCCACTTTGGGTAGTAAAAAGTCAAATCCACGCAGGTGGACGTGGCAAAGGACGCTTTAAAGAGCTTGATAAAGATGCGGCAGGCGGTGTGCGTTTAGCTAGATCAATTGATGAAGTTAAATTTGATGTAAAAGAAATGCTTGGCAATACACTTGTTACTAAACAAACAGGGGAGCAAGGCAAGCAGGTTAATCGTCTTTATATTGAAGATGGTGCTGACATTAAAAGCGAGCTTTATCTTTCACTTCTAGTTGATCGTGAAAGCGGACGAGTTGCATTTGTAGCCTCAACCGAGGGCGGTATGGATATTGAAGCAGTGGCAGAAGAGACTCCTGAAAAAATTCATACTATTCCAATCAACCCTGCAACCGGTGTTACAAAAGATGACGTTGAAAAACTGTGTGATGCGTTTGAATTAAGCGGACAAGCAAGAAAAGATGGTGCCACATTATTTCCAATTCTTTACAATGCTTTTGTTGAAAAAGACATGGCATTGTTAGAGGTTAATCCGTTAATTGAAATGAAAGATGGCCACTTAAGAGTGTTGGACGCAAAAGTTTCATTTGATAATAATGCACTTTTTCGCCATCCAGATATTGTTAAGCTCCGTGACTTAAGCGAAGAAGACGAAAAAGAAATTGAAGCCTCAAAACATGACCTTGCCTATATCGCATTAGATGGCACAATTGGCTGTATGGTCAATGGTGCGGGTTTGGCAATGTCTACAATGGACATCATCAAGCTTTATGGCGAAGAGCCAGCTAACTTTTTAGATGTTGGTGGCGGCGCAACGGCTGAAAAAGTAACAGCGGCTTTTAAAATTATAACATCTGATCCAAATGTAAAAGGTATTTTGGTCAATATTTTTGGCGGCATCATGCGTTGTGATGTTATTGCTGAGGGTGTGCTCCAAGCTGTTAAAGAGGTTGGCCTTAAAGTGCCACTTGTTGTTCGCTTAGAGGGAACAAAAGTAGCTGAGGGGCAAAAGCTGATTGATGAGAGCGATCTTGATGTTATTTCAGCCAAAGACCTTGATGATGCGGCACAAAAAATTGTTGCAGCAGTCAGAGCCGCTAAATAAGCTAGAAATCATAAGGAATAAAATATATGTCTATCCTAGTTAACAAAGACACTAAGGTTTTAGTTCAAGGACTTACTGGTAAAACTGGAACTTTCCATACTGAGCAGGCTCTAGCCTATTATAATACAAAAATGGTTGGCGGCACGCACCCTAAAAAGGGTGGCACAAGCTGGACTAGTTCTCTTGATGGAACAAAATTGCCAATTTTTACAACGGTTGCTGAGGGCAAAGAGGTAACGGGCGCTAATGCAACGGTCATTTATGTGCCACCAGCAGGTGCGGCGGCGGCAATCATTGAAGCAATTGAAGCTGATATTGAGTTAATCACTTGTATTACCGAGGGTGTTCCAGTATTAGATATGGTCAAGGTAAAAGAGAGACTAGAGCGTTCAAACTCTCGCTTGCTTGGGCCAAACTGCCCTGGAGTTTTAACCCCTGAAGAGTGTAAAATTGGCATTATGCCAGGAAGTATTTTCTCAAAAGGTTCTGTTGGCATTGTTTCTCGCTCTGGCACTTTAACTTATGAGGCAGTTTTCCAGACAACTAATGAGGGTTTAGGTCAAACGACAGCAGTTGGCATTGGCGGCGATCCGGTTAAGGGAACTGAATTTATCGATGTGCTTGAATTATTCTTAGCCGATGATGAAACAAAATCTATTGTAATGATTGGTGAAATTGGCGGCTCAGCTGAAGAGGACGCGGCTCAATTTATCAAAGATGAAGCTAAAAAAGGCCGCTCAAAACCAATGGCTGGCTTTATTGCAGGCCTTACTGCTCCTCCAGGGCGCACAATGGGTCACGCTGGTGCGGTTATTTCCGGCGGCAAGGGTGGTGCTGAAGATAAGATTGAAGCAATGGAAAGCGCTGGCATAAAAGTTTCTCGCTCACCTGCGCAAATCGGCAAAACCCTTGTAGATTTGTTAAATAGTTAGGGTTATTCGCTTTAATTTGAAAGTAGCTAGATTATCGTTAATCATATACTAATAAGTGATGTTCACACTGGCATATAGATTTGTGATTCTGGTGCATTTGCGCCACTCTTTAGACAAAGGATAAGATAAAGCTAAGCCCTTTATCAATAAAGCAACATGACACAAGACGAAAAGCGAAAAGAGTTTATAGCCTCCTCATTCCTTTATGGAGGCAATGCTGGCTATATTGAAGAGCTTTATGCTTCATATAAAAATGACCCCAATAGCGTTGATAAATCATGGCAGGATTATTTTATAAATCTTGATGATAGCACTGAAATAGCTCAAAAAAATGCTGATGGGCCAAGTTGGGCAAGAAGTGATTGGCCACCAAGGCTTGATAATGAGCTTATTTCTGCTCTTGATGGGAACTGGGGCGAAGTGGCTCTTAAAACTCAAAAAGCTGTGAAGCAAAAAGCTGCTACTGAGAATAAGCCAGCTTCTAATCAAGACGTGATGCAAGCCACAAGAGATAGTATTCATTCTGTTATGATGATTAGAGCCTATCGTATGCGTGGCCATTTGCATGCTGATCTTGATCCGCTAAAGCTTAAAAAAATTGAAGCCGCGCCAGAGCTTGATCCAGCCTCTTATGGCTTTTCAGAAAAAGATTATGACCGCCAGATTTTCATCGATGGTTATCTTGGCCTAGAATTTGCAACTATCCCGCAAATGCTTGATATTTTAAAGCGCACCTATTGTTCAACAATGGGTGTGGAATTTATGCATATATCAGACCCAGTTGCTAAAGCATGGGTGCAAGAGCGAATTGAAGGGCCAGACAAAGAAATAACTTTTACCGATATGGGTAAAAAGGCTATTTTGAACAAGTTGATTGAAGCTGAGGGCTTTGAGAAATTCCTCGATGTAAAATATACTGGCACAAAACGTTTTGGCCTTGATGGTGGCGAAAGCCTTATTCCTGCGCTTGAGCAAATCATAAAACGTGGTGGTGCGCTTGGGGTAAAAGACATTGTGCTTGGAATGGCGCATCGTGGCCGCCTAAATGTTTTAACGCAAGTTATGGGTAAGCCGCATCGTGCTTTATTTCATGAATTTAAGGGCGGGGCTTTTTATTCTGATGATGTTGAGGGATCGGGCGATGTTAAATACCACCTTGGCGCTTCCTCTGATCGTCAGTTTGATGACAATAAAGTGCATCTTTCACTCACCGCAAACCCATCTCATCTAGAAATTGTTGACCCAGTTGTGCTTGGCAAATGCCGAGCTAAACAAGATCAACATAATGAAGATGAAAATGGTCATTTTATTGAGCCTAAACAAAGCGAGCGCATTAGCGTTATGCCTTTGCTTTTGCATGGTGATGCAGCTTTTGCTGGCCAAGGTGTAATTGCTGAATGTTTAGGTCTTTCAGGCCTAAAAGGGCATCGCACAGGCGGTTCAGTTCATTTCGTTATTAACAATCAAATCGGCTTTACAACTTCGCCAATTCATTCGCGCTCCTCTCCTTATCCAACAGATGTTGCAAAAATGATTGAAGCGCCAGTATTTCATGTGAATGGTGATGATCCAGAAGCAGTAGTTTTTGCAGCTAAAATCGCCACCGAATATCGTCAAAAATTTCATGTGCCTGTAGTTGTGGATATGATTTGCTATCGTCGTTTTGGTCACAATGAGGGCGATGAGCCAGCCTTTACCCAGCCAATAATGTATAAGCGCATTAGAAATCATAAGACTACTTTAGAAATTTATTCTCAAAAGCTTATTGAAGAAAAAATATTGACCCTTGAAGAGGTCAATAAAATGAAGGCCGATTGGCGAGCAAAACTTGAGATAGAATTTGCTGCAGGTGATAATTATACGCCAGGTAAAATGGATTGGTTTGATGGGGCATGGAAAAATCTTAAGCGAGCTGAACATGATGGCCCTCGCAGAGGAAATTCAGGCGTTGATGAAAAAACCTTGAAACAAATAGGGGCAAAATTAGCTACCGTTCCTGAGGGCTTTAATGAGCATCGCACAATTAAACGTTTCCATGATAACCGCAAAAAAATGATTGATAGCGGGCATGGTATAGATTGGGCAACAGCAGAAGCTTTAGCTTTTGGCTCATTACTGCTTGAAAGTCACCCCGTGCGTCTTTCTGGTCAGGACTGTGAGCGTGGAACTTTTTCTCAGCGTCATTCGGTTCTTTATGACCAAGATACTGAAGAAACCTACACCCCGCTTAATCACCTCTCAAAAGACCAAGACCGCTATGAAGTTATCAACTCAATGCTTTCTGAAGAAGCAGTGCTTGGTTTTGAATATGGTTATACATTAGCTGAGCCTAACGCGCTAACAATGTGGGAAGCGCAATTTGGTGATTTTGTTAATGGTGCGCAAGTTGTAATTGATCAGTTTATATCATCTGGTGAGCGCAAATGGTTTAGAATGTCTGGTCTAGTTTTATTGCTTCCTCATGGTTATGAGGGGCAAGGACCTGAACATTCTTCTGCTAGAATGGAGCGCTATTTACAGCTTTGTGCAGAAGATAATATGCAGGTTGCAAACTGCACTACGCCTGCAAATTATTTCCACATTTTACGCCGCCAGTTAAAACGTGATTTCCGCAAGCCGTTAATAATAATGACACCAAAATCATTATTACGTCATAAAAAGGCCGTCTCTGAACTTAATGAGATGGGGGCGGATAGTTGCTTTCATAGAATTTTGTGGGACGATGCAGAAGCACCAGGAAAACCAAAAACCACTATTAAGCTAGCAAGTGATGATAAAATCAGACGCGTTATTCTTTGTACAGGCAAGGTCTATTATGACCTGCTAGAGGATCGTGAAAAACGCGGCATAAATGATGTTTATTTGCTTCGATTGGAGCAACTTTATCCATTCCCCGCAAAAGCTTTGCTTGATGAATTATCTCGCTTTGAGACAGCGCAGGTGATTTGGTGTCAAGAAGAGCCAAAAAATATGGGTTCATGGGCATTTATTCAACCGTATATTGAATGGGTTCTCGATCAAATGGGTAGAAATGGTGAGCGTGCGCGTTATGTCGGGCGACCTGCCTCTGCCTCAACCGCAACAGGCTTAATGCGCAATCACTTAGCACAATTACAGGCATTTTTAGATGATGCTTTTTCTGAATAAAGGAATTAAAAAATGAGCAAAGAAATTCACGTTCCAACCTTGGGTGAAAGTGTCACAGAAGCAACCATTGGCACTTGGTATAAAAAAGTTGGTGATGCCATAACAGTTGATGAGCCAATTGTTGAGCTTGAAACCGATAAGGTGACAATTGAAGTGCCAGCCCCTGTCTCTGGCGTGCTAGAAAATATTGTAGCGCAAACGGGCGATATTGTTGAAGTAAACGCCCTGCTAGGGTCAATTAAAGAAGGTGCTGCTGCATCTGCCTCTGCCTCTGCTCCAACAAGCGCGCCAAAAGCTGAAGCGCCTGCCCCCGTTGTAGCCCCAACACCTGCAGAAAAAGCATCAACCCCACCAAGTCCATCTGCTGCTCGTTTAATGGAGGAGAAAAAAATTGACCCCTCAAGTGTAAGCGGGTCTGGCAAACGTGGACAGATATTAAAAGAAGATGTGAATAAGCCAGCGACTGTTGCAGTCGCTGCGGCTACTTCCGCTGAGCCAAGCGGGAGAGAAGATAGAGTAAAAATGTCTCGCCTTCGTCAAACCATTGCAAGACGCTTAAAAGATGCACAAAATACTGCCGCCATGCTAACCACGTTTAACGAGGTTGATATGAAGCCAATAATGGATTTACGCACTCAATATAAAGAATTATTTGAGAAAAAGCACGGCGTAAAACTTGGCTTTATGGGCTTTTTTGCAAAAGCTGTTACCCACGCCCTTAAAGAAATTCCAGCGGTAAATGCACAAATTGATGGCACTGACATTATTTATAAAAATTATGCCAATCTTGGCATTGCGGTTGGCACGCCTAAAGGCCTAGTTGTTCCTGTGGTAAAAGATGCTGATCAAATGTCTATTGCTGATATTGAAAAAGAAATTGGTCGCCTTGGTCGTTTAGGACGCGATAACAAATTATCAATGGCCGATATGCAGGGCGGCACATTCACCCTATCAAATGGTGGTGTTTATGGCTCGCTAATGTCAACGCCAATTCTTAATGCCCCACAATCAGGTATTTTAGGAATGCATAAAATTCAACAGCGCCCAGTTGCAATAGACGGTGAAGTGGTAATTCGCCCAATGATGTATCTAGCGCTTTCTTATGACCATAGAATTGTTGATGGTAAAGAGGCTGTTACCTTCCTTGTCAGGGTAAAAGAAAGCTTAGAAGATCCGCAAAGGTTAGTGCTGGATTTGTAGAGCTAAATTAGTAAACTCCATTTACTTTCGTATAGAGTGGCATACTGCACAATGTCATTCTGAGCCAAAGGCGAAGAATCTTTAACTCATTTCATAAGATACTTCACTATCGTTCAGCATGACACTCACTCGCCACGAGCATAGGAAGGTGGCCTAAGATATTTAGGTTTGCTTCAAAATGACAAAAGAGAAGGGTTAGAATGTTGGTAAATTTCCCTTTAATCGAATATCTAACAATCATCGGGGTTTTTAGCATTGGTGCAATTTCGCCTGGCCCTGATTTCGCTATGGTGTTGCGCCAATCAATAATGCAAGGTCGTAAGAGTGCAATTTTCACTTCACTTGGCATTGCATCAGCAATCTTAATTCACGGCGCTTATACGATATTGGGTTTAGGAATAATTATTTCCCAATCATTATTTTTATTCACTATGATAAAATATGCAGGGGTTGCCTATTTATTATTTTTAGGAATTTCAGCCCTGTTAGCACCTGCCCCCAAACAATTAAATGAGCCTAGAAAAGCAACACAATCACTAAGCGTAATAAAGTCATTCTCAATCGGCTTTTTAACCAACCTATTAAACCCAAAGGCAATGCTGTTTTTCGTCTCTTTATTCACAATTATCGTAAGTGTTGATACGCTAAATATTCACAAGGCTTTTTATGTTATCTCAATGAGTGTGATTTTATTTATCTGGTTTTTGCTGGTATCATTATTTTTCACCACAAAAAAAGTGCGTAATGGCTTTTATAAAATCGGAAAATGGTTTAATCGAATAACAGGATTAACATTAATATTTTTAGCCATTCGTATGGCGCTCGTTTCAACAAAATAAATTTAGGATTTTCTTTTATGAGTGATAATTTTGACATTACAATAATTGGCTCAGGCCCAGGTGGTTATGTTTGCGCAATTCGAGCGGCGCAATTGGGTTTAAAAGTTGCTATCGTTGAGCAAATGCCAACTTTTGGCGGCACATGCCTAAATATTGGCTGTATCCCATCAAAAGCTCTTTTGCATGCCTCAGAAATGTTTGAGCAAGCAGGGCATAATTTTGATAAATTAGGCATTGAAATAGACAAGCCTAAATTAAATTTAGAAAAAATGCTCGCTCATAAAGACGGGGTGGTTAAGGCGAACACTTCCGGCATAGAATATCTATTTAAGAAAAATAAAATCACTAGCTTTAAGGGGCTTGGCTCTATCGAAGGCGTAGGTAAGGTTAAAGTCACACCTCAAACGGGCGAAACACAAATAATCAACACTAAAAATATTATTATTGCCACGGGTTCTATTTCAACTGATTTACCAGGGCTTAAAATTGATGAAAAACAAATTGTTTCTTCAACGGGTGCGCTCTCTTTGTCTAAAGTGCCAGAAAATTTATTGGTAATTGGTGCTGGTGTAATCGGTTTAGAACTTGGCTCTGTTTGGGCGCGCTTGGGTGCAAAAGTAACCGTAGTGGAATTTTTAGATCATATCCTACCTGGTATTGATAAAGAGCTATCAAAACAATTCACCCGCAATCTTAAAAAACAAGGTTTTGATATTAAATTATCAACCAAGGTAACAGGCATCAGTAAATCTGAAAATGGATTAGTGGTAACAACAGAAGCAGCAAATGGCGGCTCTGTAGCAACGATTAAAGCCGATATTGCCTTGGTAGCAATTGGGCGCAAACCTTTTACTGATGGTTTGGGGCTAGATAAAGTTGGTGTTGAACTTGATGAGCGCGGGCGAATAAAAACCAATGGCGCTTATATGAGTAATGTAAGCGGAATTTATGCTATTGGTGATGTAATTGAAGGGCCAATGCTCGCCCATAAAGCAAGCGATGAGGGGGTTGTTTTAGCTGAACTAATCGCAGGAAAATCAGCCCATGTTAATTATGGCGTGATACCAGGTGTTGTTTATACCAGCCCAGAAATTGCCTCTGTTGGTAAAACAGAAGAAGAGCTTAAAGAGAGCGGCATTGCCTATAAAGTTGGCAAATTCCCATTTTCTGCAAAT
>JALSJY010000074.1 GCA_026989045.1 Hyphomicrobiales bacterium
GCAATATCAAGAGGTGCAGCAAAAATGTAACGGAATTTGTCCCTGTGTGTCCATTATCGGTGGTTTTGTTCTTGCAAGTATTGATAATACTCGCTGCGAATAAAAGCTTGATTCTGAACAAAAATGAACAAAATCAAAAAGCAGTTTATGGCTATAATCTGCAGTTTAATTCTTGCAAGAAAGAGAAAAAGGGCGTTAGCGTCATTCTGAACGAAGTGAAGAATCTTTCTTTGTGGCTAAAGACCTTTCGCTTTCGCTCAAGGTGACAGATTTTGTCTTGCTAAAACTAAATTGGATAGCAGCGAATCCAACTAGAAAAATATAGATTCATTACCTATAGTTAGCGCAATAAATTAACTCAAAGAATCATCGAGAAATAAATGACCAAACTATCAGTAAATCTAAATGCAGTGGCGATGTTACGTAATAGGCGTGATGTTGGCTGGCCTAGTGTTACGGGCATAGCCAAGCTGGTGCTAGAGGCGGGGGCGGCTGGAATCACTATTCACCCACGCCCTGATGAGCGCCATATTCGTAAAAGCGATGTTTATGAATTAGCTGAATTGCTGAAGAAATATCCAGAAGTTGAATTTAACATTGAAGGATATCCTAGTGAGGATTTCCTTATGCTAGTTGCGGAGGTAAAGCCGCATCAAGTAACATTTGTGCCAGATGATCCTAAGCAGTCAACATCTGATCATGGTTGGGATATTGAGAAAAATGAGGAATTGCTAAAAGCTTCAATTGCTCGCATGAAACAGCTAAATATTCGTGTTTCACTATTCATTGATGAGGATCCGAATATCCCCTCTGATGCGCTAGAAGTTGGCGCTGATAGAGTAGAGCTTTATACTGGCCCCTATGGTGCATGCGTGCCAAACTCATCAGCATCTAAACTTCATTTGCCCAAACTTAAAGAAACCGCAAAAGTAGCAAAAACTATTGGGCTTGGCATAAATGCGGGGCATGATCTCACGCTTAAAAACCTACCTGACTTCATAAAAACGGTTAAAGATATTGACGAAGTGTCGATTGGGCATGGCATAACTGCTGATGCTTTAATCATGGGCTTTGCTGAGGCAGTGCGGCGCTATAAAGCCGCGCTGGATAGCTAGATGAATTTAAGCATTGGTGATTATGGGCTGATTATTGGAGCAATAATTGGTCTGTTTGTTTTGTTTCAGCCACGCTTGATAAAGTGGGATAAATGGCGGGCAACTGTTACACCCTTAGCCTCAATCATTGGTTCTGGTTTTTTGGTTTCGGGGCCAATTTTAGCTCATACATCGGGGCGCTGGGCGACGCTAGCTATGTTTGGTCTTTGTCTTGTCGGGTATCTTTATGGCTCAATAATTCGTCATAATATCTTATATGTTGAGCCAGTGTTGGCGCAAAAACCATCGAAATCAGTATATAGTCTTGAGAAATTATCTGAATTAGCTTTGGTGCTAGCATATTTTATCTCAATTGCATTTTATCTTAATCTATTTTCGGCTTTTGCGCTTCGAGCTTTTGATGTAACCGATGAAATGTGGATTAAAATAATAACTTCAAGTGTTTTGATTATGCTCGGCGTTTTGGGTAGCCTAAAGGGGCTAAAGGCACTTGAAAAAGTTGAAGAGTATTCTGTTGGTTTTAAATTATCAATTATTTTTGGGCTTTGTCTGGCAATTTTTATTGTCAGTGCAATGGAAGTTAAGGCTGGTGATTTTGCTTGGCCAGAGCTTGCCCACGCTATGGGTTTGCAAGAGGTGCAGATTTTGCTTGGTTTGGTTATTTTAGTGCAGGGTTTTGAAACTTCACGCTATTTAGGGCATGCTTATGACGCTAAAACAAGAGTGAAAACCATGCGTGTTGCGCAATGGGTTTCAACAATAATTTATGTGGTTTTTATTCTATTAGCGACCAGATATTTCACTGGTGACTTGCCAAAAACTGGTGGAGAAACTGCAATTATTGATTTGCTGAAGCCAGTCGGTATTCTTGTTGCTCCCTTATTGATTGCAGCGGCAATGGCATCACAACTTTCTGCCTCAGTTGCAGATATGACTGGCTCTGGCGGTTTATTAAAAGAAAGCATTGGTAGAAAATTTGATGATCGCTGGGGTTATGCAATTTCGGCGCTAGCTGCTTTGATAATAATTTGGAGCGCCAATATTTATCAAATCATTACCTTCGCATCAAAGGCATTTATTCTTTATTATGGTTTGCAAAGCCTACAGGCGGTGATGGCAATTTTGAGTGGACGAAGTGAAGCTGGAATGATGCGTGCAACCATATATGGCGCAGGAATAATTCTAGCACTGCTAGTAATAATTTTTGCTACTCCTGCTGGGGTTTGAAGAATAAGCTTGCCCTAAATAGATTTTTCATTTAATTTCATTTCATTGATTTGGGCGCTGAACGCGGTCAGCATATTGGCTGGCAACCGTAGCGTTATCAGCCCCTTTTTGATGGTCAAATGGGGTATTAACTTATGGAGTTGCCCTAATGAAGACTATTATTGAACCTTTTCGTATTAAATCTGTTGAGCCAATTCGCTTCACTACGCTTGATGAGCGCAAACAATTACTGATAGATAATAACTATAATTTATTTAGCCTAAAATCTGATGACGTAATCATTGACCTGCTTACAGATTCTGGCACTTCGGCCATGTCTAGTGAGCAATGGGCGGCGATTATGCGTGGGGATGAAAGTTACGCCGGATCACCATCATTTGCTCGATTTGAAGCTAGCGTGCGTGATTTAATGGATTTCAAACATATTATTCCTACCCATCAGGGGCGGGCGGCTGAAGCAATTCTATTTTCGCTTATTGGGGGAGAGAATAAACATATTCCTTCAAATAATCACTTTGATACCACTCGTGGAAATATTGAAGCAACTGGTGCAAAAGCGCATGATTTAGTGATTGAAGAGGGCAAAGACCCACAAAATCTGCACCCCTTTAAAGGTAATATCGATTTAGAAAAGCTAGCGGATTTTATGGTTGAGCATGAAGGAAAAGTGCCTTGCGTAATGATAACGGTTACAAATAATGCAGGCGGTGGGCAGCCAGTTTCATTAGAAAATATCAAAGCCAGTGCAAAAATTGCGCATGCTCATAATGTGCCTTTTTTTATTGATGCTTGTCGTTTTGCTGAAAATGCGTGGTTTATTAAACAGCGTGAGGAGGGGCAGGGCGATCGCTCTATCAAGGATATTGTGCGAGATATGTTTAGCGAAGCCGATGGTATGACTATGAGTGCCAAAAAAGATGCTTTTGCTAACATTGGTGGCTGGTTGGCTCTTAATGATGAAGAGTTGGCGCAAAACTCACGAGTGAAGCTAATTCAAACCGAGGGGTTTCCTACTTATGGTGGTTTGGCGGGGCGTGATCTTGATGCAATTGCGCAAGGATTAAAAGAAATTATTGATGAGGATTATCTGCATTATAGGGTGCGAACAAATGAATATATTGTTGAGCGATTAGATGCGCTTGGCGTGCCAGTAGTTAAACCAGCTGGTGGGCATGCGGTGTTTATTGATGCAAAAGCATGGCTAAGTCATATTCCTCCCCTGCAATATCCAGGGCAGTCCTTGGCAGTAGCGCTTTATGAAATGGGCGGAATTAGAGGCTGTGAAATCGGCTCTGTGATGTTTGGTCGTGCGCCTGATGGAGTTGAAAGCCCT
>JALSJY010000075.1 GCA_026989045.1 Hyphomicrobiales bacterium
AATCTACTTGTGAGCGTTTTGAATGAAGGTCGATAGCACCTTGTGAAAGTTTAGTTATTTTTGCAAAACCACCCGCAATAGTGATTTTTTTAAGTGGTTTTTTTCGAGCATATTTAAGCAAGCCTGCAACAAAATCACCCATTTCAATATAGGCTTCATCTGGTAGTTTTAATAGGCCTTTTGCTGCTTTTTCAGAAAGGTCGCCAGTTGAAGCTACGATGTGATTATTTTCATTGGCTAGTGCAACCTCAATGCCTGAATGAATTGAACTTATCCATGCCGAGCAGGAATAGGGAATGACAATTCCTGAAGTGCCAAGAATGGAAATCCCGCCCAATATCCCTAAGCGTGAATTTAGAGTTTGCTTGGCTATTTCTTCTCCATTCGCAACAGAAATTTCAATGTTAAAATCAGCCTTTATATTTTCTTGAGCGCAAAAATCATTTATCACATTTTCCATCATTTGGCGTGGCACGGGGTTTATTGCTGCCTCGCCTACTTTAATCGGCAAGCCTGCTTTTGTGACGATTCCAACCCCATTGCCAGCACTAAAACTAATGCCACTTTTGGGTTTTGCGTGTGATATTTTTGCTAAAATTAAAGCGCCATGTGTTACATCAGGATCATCACCTGCATCTTTTATTATTCCAGCTTTTGCCCAGCCATTGCCCATAGTTTGTTGCGCTAGGTCGAATGATGGGCGCTGTCCTTTTGGCAGAACGATGGTCACGGGATCAATGAATTCACCTTTAATTAAGGCAGAAATAGCGGATTTTGTAGCAGCGGTTGCGCAAGCGCCCGTTGTATAGCCTCTTTTGAGCAATTTATTTTCGCTGATAATCATTTTGCCTGTTTCATTCATAAGGCGCATTATATAGTTTAATTAACAAAGCAAAAGAGCAACTAGCATAAAAGGTTATATCATTGGCAAAAGGGATTATTATTTCAGCACCACATTCTGGCTCGGGCAAAACTTTGGTTGCGCTTGGGCTTATGCGAGCTTTTGCGCAAAGGGGAGTGAAAATTGCACCTGCCAAAACTGGGCCTGATTATATTGATGGGGCTTATTTAGCTAAAGCTAGCGGTTCTAAAACAATAAATCTGGATAGTTTTGCTTTTGAAACAAATGAATTATTAGGCCTGGCAAATCATGCTAGTGAGAGCAGCGATTTGTTATTGGTTGAAGGCGCTATGGGGCTGTTTGATGGCGGTGCAAATGGGGCTGGTTCAAGCGCTGATTTGGCACAAAAATTAGCCCTGCCGATTGTTTTGGTGGTTGATTGCTCATTTATGGCGCAATCAATTAGTGCGTTGGTGTTTGGCTATAAAAATTTTGATAAGGATATAAATATTGCCGGAGTGATATTAAATAGGGTTGGCAGTCAAAGACATGAAGATATTTTACGCACCGCACTAAAGCTAATGAATGTTGAGGTTTTGGGGGTTATTTATCGAGATGAAGAGCTTAAAATTGCTAATCGGCATCTTGGGCTTATTTTGCCAAATGAAATTGATGATGCTGAAAAGCTGGTTTCATTGGCGGCGCAAAAAATTGAGAGTTCACTTGATTTAGATAGATTTTTGGAGATTGCGAAACCGCTTCAAGCGCAACAATATGCGCCTTCACTTGCGCCTTTAGGGCAGCATATCGCCATTGCCAAAGATGATTGTTTTGCTTTTATCTATCAGCATCAAGTATTAGGCTGGCGGGAAATGGGGGCACAAATTAGCTTTTTTTCTCCGCTTAATAATCAAGGCCCTGATGAGAGTGCAGATGCAGTTTTTTTACCTGGTGGCTATCCTGAATTACATGCAGAAAAACTATCAAATTGTGATGTTTTTTTTAAAGAGCTGCAAAAAGCAAGTAAGCGAGATGCTTTGATTTATGGTGAGTGTGGTGGCTTTATGGTGCTGGGTGAGACGTTGATTGATAAGCAGGGTGTTAGCCACAAAATGAGCGGATTATTGCCAATTACCAGCTCTATAAATAGTCCAAAGCGGATTTTGGGCTATCGTTACCTTAGCCATAATAGCCCCTTGCCCTTTGCCAAAAATCTTAAGGGGCATGAATTTCATTATTCAACCTGCACAAAAGCAGATTTGCCTAGCTTGTTTAGTGCTAAAGATTCTTATGGTGAAAGCTTGCCAGATATGGGAGTTGTGAAGGGAAAAATTATGGGATCTTATGCGCATGTGATTTCTGCTTAGCTATTGTTATGGTAAGTATTTTTTTAACAGAATCTCGATGTCATTCTGAACGTAGTGAAGAATCTTACATGATAGAGTTGAAGATACTTCGGCTTCGCTCAATATGACAGGGGAGGTTTAGTATGCCATTGAGTAAAAATGAATAAATTTATAGAAAGAGAATTATGAGTGCAAAAGCCTTAATGTTTATGGGAACAGGATCGGACGTTGGCAAGTCTTTAATCGTTGGGGGGCTTTGTCGGGCGTTTAAAAATCGTGGCTTCAAAGTTGCACCGTTTAAGCCTCAAAACATGTCTAATAATGCTGCGGTTTGTGATACTGGTGGTGAGATTGGCAGGGCGCAGGCATTACAAGCAAGAGCGTGTGGATTAGCGCCAACCACGGCAATGAACCCAATTTTGCTTAAGCCTGAACATGAAAGCGGAGCGCAACTTATCATTCGTGGCAAGCGAAAAGCCTCTATGAGTGCAAGAGAATATTTCGCTATTAGAGAGAAATATATGCCTGATGTTTTGGAGGCGTTTAACGAGCTTAAAAGCGATTATGACTTGGTTATTGTGGAGGGGGCTGGCTCGGCTTCAGAGGTTAATTTGCGTCATAATGATCTTGCTAATTTTGGCTTTGCGCAAGCTGCTGATGTGCCTGTTATCTTAATAGGAGATATAGAGCGTGGCGGGGTTATTGCTTCAATAATAGGTACATTTGAGGTGATAGATAAAAATGACGCTAAATTGATTGTTGGCAGTATAATAAACAAGTTTTTGGGTGATAAGAGTCTATTTGAAAATGGCATTAAAACCATTGAAAAGCTCACAGACCGCTCGGTCTTTGGCTCTATTCCTTATTTTAATCAGGCACATAAATTACCTGCCGAGGATATTTTGGCTCTTAAGCAAAAAACAGTAAAACAAACTGGTCGGTTTCATATTGCAGTGCTGAAATTATCTCGTATTTCTAACTTTGATGACTTTGATCCGCTAAATGCTGAAGAGGGAGTTTTTGTTGATATTGTTGAGGCGGGTGAACCTATTAGCCAAAATGCTGATTTAATTATTATTCCCGGAACTAAGGCAACTATTGCTGATATGAAATTTATCTTAGCTCAGGGCTGGGATATTGATATTTTGGCGCATGTTAGGGCGGGTAAGCCTGTGCTTGGAATTTGTGGTGGTTATCAGATTTTGGGGAGAGAAATTTCTGATCCAAATGCAGTGGAGGGCAAGCCAGAAACTATAAATGGGCTTGGATTGTTAGATATTCGCACTATTTTGAGTGAGAAAAAGCAGCTTAGAAATGAGCGGGGAATTGATGCAAGATTTGCTAAAGAAATAAGCGGTTTTCACATGCATATGGGAGTTAGCGATGGCAAGGATTGTAATCGTCCATTTGCTAAGATTGAAGGAAAAAATGAGGGTGCTATTTCTGCTAATGGGCGAGTTAGCGGAACTTATTTACACGGGCTTTTTTCTTGTGATGAATTTCGTCAGGCGTTTTTAGATAATTTGGGGGCTAAGATAGAGATTGGCCTTAATTATGAAGCTGAGATTGAGCAGGTGTTAGACGATTTGGCGGCGCATTTAGAGGCTAATCTTGACCTTGATGTTTTGTTGGAACAGGCAAGATAATGAACCTATATATCGCCCTTATTGCCTTGTTAATTGAGAGATTTATTGCTTACCCAAATACATTGCAATCTTCTCTTCGTCACCCAGTGGAGTGGATTGGCAGTTTTATTGCTTGGTTTGAAATTCGCTATAATAGGGGTAGTGATTTTGAGCGCTTAAGGGCTGGCTTTATTATGCTTGCTTGTTTGCTTTTAGTTAGTTTAGCTATTAGCTTGTTAATAAGTTACTTGCTCAAGCAATTGCAATTTTCATATATATTTGAGGGGCTTATTGCCTTTATTTTTCTTGCTTCTCGTCAGTTAGCTCAAGCGGTTAAGGCAGTGTCTAATGGGCTTGAAATTTCGCTTGAAAATGGACGAGAGGCGGTTTCTCATATTGTTGGGCGAGATGTGAAAAATCTTGATGAGGCAGAAATAAGTCGTGCATCGATTGAAACATTGGCAGAAAATACAAGTGATGGATTTATTGCGCCATTATTTTATTTGTTACTGTTCGGTCTACCCGGAATTATTATTTATAAGGCAATAAATACCGCCGATTCTATGGTTGGGCA
Organism: Hyphomicrobiales bacterium; assembly: GCA_026989045.1. GTDB lineage: Bacteria > Pseudomonadota > Alphaproteobacteria > Rhizobiales > Devosiaceae > S141-66. The sequence goes on from JALSJY010000075.1 coordinate 4,387, forward strand.
TAAGAATGAGCGATATAGAGATTTTGGTTTTGCTAGTGCCAAGCTTGATGATATTGTCAATTATATTCCGGCAAGACTAACCGCCCTAATTTTTGTCTTAAGCGCAGCGCTTTATAAACAGGCAAATTGGCGGCAGGCGGTAATAGCTGCATTTCGTGATGCCTATAAACATGCCTCGCCAAATGCTGGCTGGCCAGAAGCGAGCATGGCGGGAGCGCTTGGCTTTGGGCTTGGGGGCAAAAGAGCTTATAATGGGCAAGAGCTTAATCTGCCAGAAATGGGGAATGGTAAAAGAGATTTAACAAGAATTGATATAGATTTATCGCTGAAATTTTATGATTTAATGGGCAGGTTGGTTTTCTTTTTAATTTTTGTTGGTGCTATGGTGTTTTTAATATTGCAATATTAGCTAAATCTAATATAAAGAGTGCAAATATAGCAATTTAATGAGAAGAAAATGATAGAATTTATTGATGCTACGCCTTTATCGATGTTTGTGATTGTTGGCCTTGCGCTTGGCTTAGCGCCATTTGTGCCAGAGCCGCATTTGTTTGAAAAAACCCGCATGTTATTTCAAGGGCAGCTAGTAAAACCAATAGATATTTTTGACTTGCTAATGCATTTAACGCCAGTGCTGGCGCTAATTTTTAAGCTTGTGCGGGTATATGTTTATAAGGCTTAACTAGATTTAAGAGTAAGAGGCAATCCAGCGGTAACAAAATAGACCTCAGAGCAAATTTGCGCTAATTCTTGATGTAGTATGCCTGCCTCATCAATGAATTTTCTAGCTAATGCATTATTCGGCACGATGCCAAGACCCACTTCATTTGATACCATTATCACCTGCGTTTCATCTAAGCTTATAAGAGTTTGTTGAAGGTTTGAGATATGCTCATTCATATTGATATTATCATTGCCAAACAGGTTAGAAAGCCAAAGGGTTAGGCAATCAATTAAGATAATATCGTGGATTTTAGCGCATTTTTTGATAATTGCATCAAGTGCAAATTCTTCCTCATAGGTGATGAACTCATCGCCTCGCCGTTGAATATGTTTTGCAATGCGTTGCTGCATTTCTTTGTCACTGGATTTTCTTGCAGTAGCGATATAGGCGATTTTTTGGCTGTTTTCACTCTCAATGGCTGATAAAGCCAGTTTTTCAGCATAAGCAGATTTACCCGAGCGAGCGCCACCAAGAATAAGAATATGATTATTTTTCAATATAGTGACCTTAATTGTGTGATGGCATGAGGGATATATATAAAAACTTCTTGCCTAAGACAAATAAATTTTGCCAAACTGAAATATGTCAAATTTACATTTAAATAAAATACCTAACTTTACGCTGGGAATTGAAGAGGAATATTTGCTTGTTGATTTAGATAGCCGTGATTTGGTTCACGACGCACCAAGGGGCTTAATGCAAGAGTGTGAGGCTCAGCTTTCTTCTCAGGTTAGTCCAGAGTTTTTACAATGTCAGATTGAGGTAGGCACAAAGGTTTGCTCTAACATACAAGAGGCTCGAGCTGATTTATCTCATTTGCGCAAAACTATTGCAAAAATTGCAGGCAAACATAATCTTGCTCCAATTGCCGCCTCCACCCACCCGTTTGCAACATGGGCAGAGCAGCATACTACTAATAAACCACGCTATAAAAATCTGGCGCATGATTTGCAAACTGTGGGTCATAGATTGTTGATTTGTGGCATGCATGTGCATGTAGGAATAAAAGATAAAGAGGCGCGAATTGATATTGCCAATCAGATGTCATATTTTTTGCCGCATCTTTTGGCTTTATCCTGCTCATCGCCATTTTGGCAGGGGCGAGATAGTGGCCTTAATTCTTATCGTTTAACGATTTTTGATAATTTACCAAGAACAGGCCTGCCGCCAGTGTTTTCTTCATGGAGTGATTATGAGCGAAATATTGCTATTTTAATTGATAATGGCTTGATTGAAGATGGCACAAAGATTTGGTGGGATTTACGTCCCTCACATCGTTTCCCAACATTAGAAATGCGAATATGTGATGTGCCAACAAAGCTTGATGATAGCATTGCAATTGCGGCGCTTTATCTTTGTCTGGTGCGGATGATGTATCGTTTGCGTGTTAAAAATTTACGCTGGCGGCAATATGAAAGATTTTTAATTTATGAAAATCGCTGGCGGGCACAGCGCTATGGCTGTAATAAAAGTCTGCTTGATTTCGGCTCTGGTATGCTTAAAAATTATAGTGTTTTGCTTGATGAATTGATTGAATTGATAATGCCAGATGCAAAAGCGCTTGATTGTGTGAATGAGGTAAAAGCTGCCAAAAAGATCATTGAAAGAGGAAATTCAGCCACACTACAACGCCAAGCTTATAATGAGGAACTTGCGGCAGGAAAATCAACCAAAGATGCACTTAAGAGCGTGGTTGATATGCTGATTAAAGAAAGCGTAGCTGGATTTTGACATTAAAACCCGCCGCCAGTTTTAAAGCCACCTGATTTGCGTGAGCCTTTTGATCCTGATCTTGAAGGCCTTGACCTAGTAGGCCTTGATCTTGATGCTGAGTATCTGGGGCGAGAGAAGCTGTTTCCTGATCTGCTTGATGAGGGGAAAGACCATGGTTTATTTGAGCCTCTTGCTACTCGGTTTGAGCGGGGCAGGCCTATGCTACCACCCCAATCTGATGCGCCAGATTGCCAGCTATGACTATTTTGCCATTGGTTCCAATAAACCGCAGCTGAGATTGCGCCTGATAAAAACTCAGCTAATAAAGAGCCAGCCAGCTCATTTTTTTTAAAAGAAGAGCGTGGGTCATCAAAGCGAGATTTTTTAAACTCCCATTCAATATCTTCAAGTTCGCGCCGTCTAATATGTAGGGTTTTTAGGCGTTGCTTATATTGTTTGCTAATTGGTATTTCATCTAAAATACGGCTTTTTATATCGTCAATTTTCTTGACAATAATATCATCTTCATTGTTCGAAGTAAGCTGTGCCATACGCATCAACTCTTGAATATCTTGCCTGTTAAGGCTTTGCGCTAACATTTGCGTAGCCTCTTCAAAGGCTGGCTCGCGCCCTTGTGCAAGCAAGCGATATGCATTTGCTTTTTCATTTCTCTCATCTTCTAGGCCAAGCAATTTATTGTCTATATCATTTAATTTGCTTTGAGCCTTGGTGATGGTTTGGCGAAATGGCTTGCCGCCAGCACTATCAATAGCTTTTTGCTCAAGTGTTATGAGTTTATCTTGAGAGGCCTTTAATAATTCATTTTGATAATTTGCATGTTCACTTAAACGAAGTGGAATTTCGTTTAGCATGGCATAATTTGCCCTTGCATCAGAATAGTTAATTAAACGCGCTACCTTATTATCAAGCCAGCGGAATAAATTTGAGCTTTTGTAATCTTTTGTGCCAAATTTTCTTTCCCAAAGATAAATGAATAAAGGATCATTTCTATATGGCTGTCCTTTTTCTTGCTGGTCAGCTTGAGCAAGCTCTGTTTTAGCTTGAGCCTGTTTTGCAACTTCTTGTAACTTAAGAGTTTCCTCTTGTATTTTAGCATATTGGGGGTTAGCAGAAATTTCTGTGGCAATTTTTTTACTAAGAGATTTTAGCTCAAGCTGGGCTTTATCTATTTCTTCAAGTAAATTTCTCCTTAGTGAAACATTTTGAGCAATTTTAATATCAAGAGTTTTTAACTGTTTTTCAGAATTTTTTAAGTTAATATCATGCTTTTCAAGCACTTTATGAGCCTTGTTTTGTGCGCCAAATAATTGATCGCTTAATTCAAGGCGTGCGTCTTCTTCAAGGCGGATCGTGGCTAACTGACGAATAAGCCCTGCTTTTGTTTCATTTAGTTTTGCAGTGCTTTCAGTGCTACGAGCTAGTAATTTTGCTAATCTTGTTTCTTCTTGGCGAATGTCAGCAATTGCATTATCTAGCGATTTAAGAGCTTGGGGCCCGTTTAATGCCATGTTACCACCTCGTCACTGCGCCATCTAAAACTGGCACTGTATATGTTGGCTCAAGATAGCCATAAGATTTTTTGCCAATGACATTTCTTTGAATAATGCCATCATCTCGCTTATCAGCGCCAACTGCATTATAAACAGCTTGAGAAACTCTAATTCCCCAAATATTTACTGTTTCAATTTGTCCTGTTTCTTCATTTAAAATAGGCAGATAAATCGCTTTATTGTCTTTATTAAGCGCCTCAACTACTAAATAATAATTTGTTGCATCGGTATTAATTTCGGGGAAAGTCCAAAATCCCGACTGCACTCCTTGCCGATTTACTATTTTTATTTGATATTCTAGTCGTAAGAGATCACGTAATTGAGTTAATTCTTTTAGTGCTTCTCTTGCACCTACTAAGTTTTCTTCTTTTGATGCAATAAGGCCTTTTTGTAGAATTTCATCGGCTTGAGTTACAGCAGTTTGCACTTTTGTTTCATTAAAGATGCTATCGTATATTTCTTGCATTTGTGTGGGTAAGGTTTGAGAAATTTCAATTTGCGCATTCTCTAATTTTGCTGCTTGGTTAGGCAAATAGATAAATTGGTATGAGGAGATAGCAATTACTCCTGCACTGATTAACCCAAGAACCCATTTGCCCCATTTTGAGCGAGAAACATATAGTTTTGCTAAACTTACCCCAAGACTTTTTTTAGGAGGGGTATAGATAAAGCGATCTTTTGAAAGATCCTCAACGCCCTGTTCAAGAATATGATCTGGCACATCTATGCCTTGAGCTGCATAAATATCGCGCAATCTAGCAACTAGCTTAAGTTTTTTAGTTTCGGTATTAAGTTCGCGCACTACCAAATCAGAGCGATGGCGCAATGTATCGACTACGTCCATTGCTAGCATTACTTCATCAAGTGCAAGCGGCTCTTTTTTTGACGATAAACTCATCGTCCTGCCTTTACCCTTGTTTTTCTTCAATTAACAGCGCATTTCCTTCAGCTGCTAACAATGCTAAACGTTGTTTGCCGTCCTCTACTGCATCACGAATTTCTTCAGAATTTTTTGTAGATAATTCGCGCATTTCGGTAATTATTGAGCGTGATTTTTCTTGGAAATTGATCACTGAATCTAAAAGTTTTTTGACAGCATCGGCGCGAATAGTTGGGCCATAACCAGCTTTAAGTGCTTCTGTTTGCACTTTGTCGCCAATCTCAGAAAGTGTTTCCAAAGATTTTGCCATGCCTTCTTTCATTGCATTAAGGGTTTTAGTGCTTTCGTGCAGGCCAAACATGCCAGTAAAAGAGGCTGAAAGGGCGGTCAGCACGGTTTCATTAGTTGAAAAGAACGAGATAGATTGCTGATAAACACGCTCTTTTGCGTTGGTTGTTTGCATAAGGCGAGCCATCACCACTTCAGAAGTATTATAAGAAATTGTTAGATTGTCTGAAAGGTCTTTAGCTATTTGATAACGACGCTCTTCACTTTGTAATTCGCGTAATCTTTCATCACGAGCCATTTCAAGTCTGGCCCTATCCGCTGGCGTGCCATCAGAAAAATTCTCTAATAATTTTGAAGATTCGCTAAGATTTTCTTTGCGCTCAGATAGTTTTTTATCTGCGGTTTGTAAAACTTCAAGCGCCATTACTTCGCTTTGTTTTAATGCGCCACGAAAATCACGATAAGCTTCAAGTATAATAAACTCGCGTCTTATTTGATCTTTAGTATCTTTTGAGACATCAAGAAAAATATCACGAATTTTATCAAAACGGGTGGCAATATCTCCACGTGATACTTTCATCCAAACATTTGAAGCACGCTCAAGCATATCAAGTTTGCCATCATCTAGCTGATCAACCAAGCCCTTGGCATCATTTCTTATTGAATCAAACCCTTTGGTAATATCTTCATAGCGAGTGCCAACTTCCATTGCAGCAATTTGCTCGCGCACAACTTCATTAAAAATAGAAGCTTGCGAGAGAGTGCGCCCAATAAGTAATACCTTATCTTCATCTAATTGGGTGATTTCTTGAAGTAAGCCAGTAATTGGCTGCTCTTCAATTTTTTCTGGCCAAAGCCCAAGGTCACGAACAGCGCTCATTGCTTTGTCAAGATATTGAAGTGGTTGTTTGATTATATCGGTCGCCATATTTTTATCCCCATAATTCATTTTAGCGTTAATAGTTGAGCTTAATATAGAGGTAAAATCTTATGATGCAATATTTAGCTAAGCAACAAGTGATTGAAAATTATGTAAAGAGTGAGTATTTATTAAAATTGATGCCAAAAAGTCGCAACAATAGCTTTTAAAAGAATTATTTTATTTGCAAAGCGGATTTTACATCTTTTAGGCGTGAGCGGCTAACTGGCAAGCTATCGCCATTTTTCATTTCTATAATCATTTTGCTATTAGATTTTTTAACGTTGATAATTGCACTTTTAGCAACCCAGTACGAGCGATGAATTTGCACCCCATCCATTCCCGACAATTCATCAATAGCATCTTTTAATCGCATTAAAATAAGCTGCTCGCCTTTATCTGTAACTGCATTTACATAATGATCTTGCACATTAAGATATTGCAAATCCTTACCAAGATGAGTGGGAATACGTTTGAAAAATGCAACGCTACTTTGCTCATTGGGCGCTTTGGCAATATATTTATCAAATAGAATAATGAAAATAGCCACAATAAAAGCAATAGGAGTTGTTAGCTTTAAAAAACCAATATAATTTGTAAAATTTAATCCATCACCCCAAATAAGTGAATTAGTTATAAGCAAAAATGCAGCGATTAATATTGCAACGATTAGCGTTAAAATAATATTCCAAAGGGGTTTTTGCCGTTTAGATTTTTGAGCAATCCTATAATAAATCAAGTTTACAATAATAGGAATTAAAAAACAGCCAGCAATAACTCCACTCCAATAAGGAATACGCATTAACAGTGAAAGATGTTGATAGGTGCTAAATGGGCCAGTGATAATAGCTAAAGCCGTAATGGTAAAATAACTGACTAGCAAAATCTTGTTTGTGAAAATCGCTTGTATTTCACGAAGCATAAACGTCTGTTTTGAGCTTTTCATTGTCACTTCACGTATCCCAAATGCCATTTGCCCATTTTTAATTGCATAAAAAATTCCTAAGGGTAATCTTTCTCAATAAGTTTTGAGAAAGAGAAAACTAATGGAAATTATTGCCCAAATTAAAGATGTTAGCAAGCAGTTTGGAAAAATTGAGGCGCTTAATTCTTTGTCACTAGAAGTTAAAAGAGGCGAAGCGGTGGCTTTGCTTGGACCCAATGGCGCTGGAAAATCAACTGCGTTATCTATATTGGTTGGTTTGCGACAGCCAAGTTCTGGCTCTGTTAGCCTGTTTGGCAATCCTGCTGGTAGTGCCAAGGCAATGTCTAAAATTGGCGTTACCCCACAAGTTGCAGATTTTCCAGACCAAATAACCCCAAGAGAAATATTACAGTTAGCCGCCGCTCATTTTGAAAATCCACGCCCAATTGATGAGTTAATAAACACCTTTCAACTTGAAAAATTAGCTAATCGTCAAATGCGTGGATTTTCTGGTGGTGAAAGACGCAAACTTGCACTTGCTCTTAGTTTTATTGGCAATCCTAAATTAATCATTCTTGATGAGCCAACATCTGGATTAGATGCAGCAGGGCAAAAACATTTTCAACAAATTGCCAAAGACTTTGTAAAACAGGGTGGCTCATTATTATTAACCTCTCACTATTGGCAAGAGATTGAAAATATCGCCAATAGGATCACCATGATTGATGCTGGCAAAACTATTTTGAGCGGAGTTGTTTCTGACATAAAAGCAGCGGTTGGCTTGGCAAGAATAAGTTTTAGCATAAAGTCACCAACTAAATTTGTTAAAGAAAATTTCCAACAGCAAAATAATAGATACTCAATGGTTAGCAAAGATACAGACGCAACCATTCGCCAATTAGTCAAACAAAATGAACTTTTCACTGATCTCTCAATTGTGCCGCTTGCGCTAGATGAGGCTTTGGAAATCTACCAAAAGCAAAATGAAAGAAACTAAGATGAAAAAATATATTCAACATATTATTTTCCAACTTAAAAGATTATTGCGCACTCCCGGTTTTCTTGCCCCTGCAATAATATTTCCAGCTATGTTTTATAGTTTTTTTGGCGCAAATATGGTGCCAGAAGGGGTTTATTCACAATATAGCGTTGCTTCATTTTGCATCTATGGCGTGCTTTCTATTGCCTTTTATCAGTTTGGGGTGGGAATTGCCCAAGATAGAGAAAGTGCCTTTGATATTTGGTTAAAAACCTTGCCAGCTAGCACTATTGCTAAAGGAATTGCACAAATTATTAGCGCAATGATATTTTCATTGCTGGCGGTTGGGTTAGTTTTGCTGGCATCAATATTTCTTGCTAAAACTCAACTAAATAGTGAAATGGTTATAAGGTTGCTAATTATTTGTGCAATAGTAGCAATTCCAGCTTCACTCATGGGGGTTGCTTTGGGTTATTTTTCAAACTCAAGAGCCGCACCAGCGCTTGCCAACTTAATATTTTTACCACTAGCTTTTCTTGGCGGCCTGTGGATTCCCCCAATAGGTTTGCCAAAAATAGTTGATGAAATTTCAATTTGGACACCAACTCGTCAAATGGCGGAATTGGGTTGGAGTGCAATAAATGGGCAAATGGCTGACAATCGCACTTTGATGATGTTTGCTGGATATACAATATTATTTGCTCTTATCGCCTTTTTGCTAATCTTGCGAGACAGACAAAGAAGATTTGCTTGAGTAATTGTAAATGCAACAATAATAACTATGTGATAGGGGCAATAAACCAACATCATTTAAGGTGCATATATGCAATTTAGTGGAAAATATATAATTGATGCCCCGCGTCAAACTGTCTGGGAGGCGCTTAATGATGAAGAGATTTTGCAAAAGACCATTTTTGGCTGTCAAAAAATAACATGGATTTCAAATAGCCAACTTGAAATAGAGGTTTTGGTCAATTTAGGTGTGATGAAAAAAAGCTTCATTGGTTATCTTGAGCTTGAAGATGTTAAAGAGGCGCAAAAATATACGCTTAAAGGTAAGGGGAGAGGTGGAATTTTAGGTAAGGTGCATGCAAGTGCTGATATTGAGCTTAAAGATCATTTGCTTGATGGTGATAAAAGCGGCACTTATCTTGAATTTGTCGCTCAAGGTGGTGGTTCGGGGACTATCATGAATTTAGGCAAGGCAATTATTGGCTCAAGCGCACAAAAAATAATTGATAATTTTTTTGAAAGATTTGCCAAAGCAATGGGGGTGGAGATTGTTGTGTTTGAGGATAAATAATCTATTTACTAAATACGCTTTCCACTTGTCTCGTCAAATAGGTGTAAACCACCATCTGCTACACATACAGGTAATTCCTCTCCAACAACGGGGCGAGAGTTACCAGGTAATTTAACCACTATGCTTTGATCAAACTCTCCTGTTGCCCCAATTTCATTTAAAAATCCGTGTGCAAGGGTTTCAGATCCTAATGTTTCAACTGCTCCTATATTTAGCACTAAATCTGCATCTTCTTTACTTGCAGGAATAAGCTTTTCTGCTCTTATGCCAATTCTGACATTGGAGTCTTGATGATTTTTAATAGGATATTTATCTAATTTTATTTCTGAGCCAGAATCTAATTTAAGTATTTTGGCGTTTGATGAAATTTTTCCAGAAAAGAAGTTCATTGGTGGCGAGCCAATAAAACTAGCTACAAATTCTGATGCAGGTTTTTCATAAATATTAAGCGGAGTATCAATTTGCTCGGCAATGCCATCATTAAGGACAATTAAGCGATCAGCAAGCGTCATTGCCTCCACTTGATCGTGGGTAACATAAAGGCTAGTTACTCCTAAACGTTGCTGTAATGCACGAATTTCAAGCCGCATAGTAACACGTAATTTTGCATCAAGGTTTGAAAGCGGCTCATCAAATAAAAATACTGCAGGCTCACGCACAATAGCACGCCCCATAGCTACTCGCTGGCGTTGACCACCAGAAAGCTGGCGTGGGCGACGATCAAGATAATCCTCAATTTGCAACATGTTAGCCGCTTTTTGAACCCGCTGCTTAATCTCTGTTTTGCTTAATTTCATTAGTTTTAGGCCATAGGCCATATTATCATAAACATTCATATGCGGGTAAAGCGCATAATTTTGAAACACCATGGCAATGTCACGATCTTTAGGCTCAACATCATTTACAACTTTGCCTTTGATAGAAATTTCGCCTGATGTAATTTCCTCTAAGCCAGCTACCATTCTTAATAGGGTGGATTTACCACAACCAGAAGCGCCAACAATAACAATGAACTCGCCATCTTTAATATCAACATTTATCCCATGCAATATCTCAACATTGCCATAGGATTTTTTTGCATTGTTGATATTAACGTTTGCCATATTATTTCTCCGTTTCCGTTAAGCCTTTAACGAACATTTTTTGCATAGACACCACAACAATAACGGGAGGTATCATAGCCAATAATGTTGTCATCATAATCCTGTTCCAAACAGGGGCTTGCTCAGCTGATTCTAGCATCTCCTTAATTCCCATAACAACAGTTACCATCGCTTGATCATTGGTGATTAACAATGGCCATAAATATTGGTTCCAGCCATAGATAAATAAGATTACAAAAAGCGCTGCAATATTGGTGCGTGATATGGGCAATAATATATCAAAGAAAAATCGCATTGGTCCAGCGCCGTCGATGCGTGCTGCTTCAAGCAATTCATCAGGAACAGTTAAAAATACCTGTCTAAACATGAAGGTTGCCGTAGCGCTGGCAATTAGCGGCAAGGTTAAACCAGCGTAAGAGTTGAGTAATCCTAAATTAGCCACCACCTCAAATGTTGGTAAAATGCGCACTTCTACGGGTAGCATTAGGGTTAAAAATATCATCCAGAAAAAACCCATGCGAAATGGAAAGCGAAAATAAACGATTGCAAATGCCGAAAGCAAAGAAATAATAATTTTGCCTAAAGCAATAACCATCGCCATGATGAATGAGTTCATTAACATGCGGCTAATGGGTCTTGTGTCAGATTCGCTAATGCCGCTCCATAAGGTATCCTTTAGGTTAACCCAAAATTGATCTCCTGGCCAAATCGGGATGGGCGATTGCGTCATGCGAATTGCATCATGAGTTGATGCAACAAATGTTATCCACACAGGAAAGGCAATTATGATAATGCCAATAATAATTACCAAATGAGTAAAGAAAGTGGAAATTGGGCGTTTTTCAATCATCAATAATCCACCTTTTTTTCAATATAGCGAAATTGTATTACGGTGATTATTATCACAATAGCCATTAAGACAACCGACTGGGCAGCAGACCCCCCCAAATCAAGCCCGATAAAGCCATCATTATAAACCTTATAAACCAATATTGTAGTAGCATTAGCTGGCCCGCCCTCGGTAACAGCGTGAATAATGCCAAATGTATCAAAAAATGCGTAAACAATATTGACCACTAACAAAAAGAAAGTTGTCGGGGTAATTAGTGGAAAAATAATTGTCCAAAATCGTCTGGCAGGGCCCGCACCATCAATGGCTGCAGCTTCAATCAGTGATTTTGGAATAGATTGCATTGCAGCCAAAAAGAATAGAAAATTATAACTTATTTGTTTCCAAGTGGCAGCCATAACCACTAGTGACATCGCTTGCCCGCCATTTAATTTGTGGTTCCAGTCATAGCCCATCATATCTAAGGCGTAAGTGATAATGCCAAGTGATGGGTTAAACATAAAAACCCATAAAGCGCCAGCTAACACTGGAGCAACTGCATAGGGCCAAATCAGCATAGTGCGATAAAAGGTTGCCCCTTTAATAATCCTGTCTGCCATGCCTGCAAGAATTAGGGCGATTGATAAAGAAGAAAATGCTACTAGAAATGAAAAATAAGCAGTGCGGGAAAATGTTTTTAGGTAAATTTCATCATCAAATAATTCTATAAAATTATCAAACCAGACAAATTCAGTTTTTAACCCAAATGCATCTTCAACCAAAAAAGATTGAAACATTGCTTGAGCTGCTGGCCACATGAAAAACACCAAAGTGATGATAATTTGTGGTGCAACTAAAGCAAAAGGCAACCAAGAGGGGCCGAAATGAACACGCTTAAGCATTAGAGTCAGAACCTGTAAATTTAAAAACTATCCAGCCCCCTCCAATATGAAAGGGGCTGGCTCATTCATAATTAAGAGTGTTAATCGTTAGCTTTTTCAAACTTACGAAGAAGTTTGTTGCCACGCTCAACTGCTGTATCTAGACCCTCAGAAGCAGTTTTATCTCCTGCCCAAATAGCTTCTAGCTCTTCGTTGATAATATCACGCACCTGCACAAAACTACCAAAACGCAATCCTCTAGAATTAGGAGTTGGTGGATTTAGGCTTAGCTGTATTGCAGCTGTGTCAGTGCCCGGATTTGCTTCATAAAATCCCTGCTCTTTAGAAAGCTCAGTAGCTGCTGTTGTAATAGGAACATAGCCAGTTTCTTGATGCCACCATGCCTGAACTGGCGCAGTTGAGAGATAGGTCATAAATTGAGCTACACCTTTATAATCACTTTGCTCTTTACCCTTAAGCACCCAAAGCGTTGCGCCACCAATGATTGAGTTTTGGCGCTCACTAGCTACATCAGTATCAAGCGGTAGCATTGTCTGACCATAGTTAAATTTAGCTTGTGATTTAATTGAACCATAATAAGCAGATGAATTCATCCACATACCACATTCACCATTGGTGAATTTTGGCAATGAATCGCCACGACGACCGCCATAAACAAAACTATTATCGGCCTGCGCTGCGGCTATTTTAGCAATGCGATTTTTAACTGCATCATTATTAAATGTGAACTCGGTATCAAGTCCAGCAAAGCCATTTTCTTTTGTGCCAATTGGCAAATTATGTAAGGTTGAATAATTTTCAATCATTACCCATGATTGCCAGCCAAACGAATATCCACATTCCATTCCACTTGCGACAAGCTTTTTGGCCGCTGCATCCATTTCGTCCCAAGTATTTGGCACATTTTCAACGCCAGCTTTGTCAAGCGCGTCTTTATTATACCAAAGAACTGGAGTTGAGGAGTTAAACGGCATTGAGAGTAATTTTCCATCTGGTGCTTGATAATAAGAAATAACACCTGGAATAAAAATTGATTTATCAAATGGCTCACCAACATCATTCATAAGATCTTCAATTGGATAAACAGCTCCCTTAGCTGCCATCATTGTTGCTGTTCCAACTTCAAACACCTGCACAATATGCGGTTGTTGTTTAGCACGAAACGCAGCAATTGCCGCTGTCATGGTTTCAGTATAATTGCCTTTATAAACAGGAACAACCTTATATTCACTTTGGGTTGCATTAAAGTCTTCAGCCATTTTATTGACCCGCTCACCGTTCACGCCACCCATTGCGTGCCACCACTGAATTTCAGTTACTGCCAATGCACCAGTGCTTACCGAAGCAAGCATTAATGCTGCAACTGCACCCAATGTTTTTATATTTTTTTTAATCATTATTTTCTCCCTAGGTTCATTGTAAATCAAAATAACTTCAAACTATTATGAAGCTTACACATATCTAGTCTGATGAGTCTATACTATGCATAAGTTTATGACATTCATGTAACAGTGTAAAATCTATATATAGTTTTTGAAGCTAATTGTGTAAAACCTTTAAATTATAGCAGTGAGTGGTTTGAATTTTATATAAAAGCTTGAATATTTTACCAAACACTCAAAAATTTTGATTTTATACTTGCGTAATAGGCCTGTTATAAGGTTCAATCACTTCTATCGTAACCGGGTAAGTTTATTAACCACCCGAATCGAAAACAGGGAGATTAAAAATAATGACAACTAATAAAAAATCTAATGCTCTACGTTTGGGCGTGCTTGCTGGCTCTATTGCCATCGGCGCTATGTTTGCTGGCTCTGCTTTGGCTGAACCTGCTATCATTTATGATCTTGGTGGTAAGTTTGACAAATCATTTAACGAAAGTGCCTATAATGGTGCAAGTGGCTGGGCAAAAGAAACTGGCAATAGCTATCGTGAGTTTGAAATAGCAAATGATGCACAGCGTGAGCAGGCATTACGTAAATTTGCTTCATCTGGCGCAAATCCAGTGGTTATAGCTGGCTTTTCTTGGGCTGCGGCACTTACAAAAATAGCACCAGAATTCCCAGATACGAATTTTGCGATTATCGATATGGTAGTTGATGCGCCAAATGTTCGCTCAGTGGTATTTAACGAGCATGAAGGCTCATATTTGGTTGGCGCTTTGGCGGCAATGAAATCAGAAACTGGCAAAGTTGGCTTTGTTGGTGGCATGGATATTCCACTAATTCGCAAATTTTATTGTGGTTATGCACAAGGTGCAGAAGCTATCAATCCAGATATTGAAATATTTGAAAACTACACAGGCACAACCCCTGCTGCATGGAATGATCCAGTGACAGCTGGTGAGTTGGCAAAAGCTTCATTTAGCAAAGGCGCTGATGTGATTTATGCCGCAGCTGGTGGTTCTGGTCTTGGTGTGCTTCAGGCTGCAGCAGATGCAGGTAAATATTCAATTGGTGTTGATTCTAACCAAAATTATATTCAACCTGGTTCAGTTTTAACTTCAATGCTTAAGCGTGTTGATGTTGCTGTTGCTAAAGCATTTGAAGATGGCACAAGCGGCAATTGGACTTCTGGCTTTAATGTTATGGGTCTAGCAAATGGCGGTGTTGGCTGGGCGCTTGATGAGTATAATAAAGACCTAATAACCGATGAAATGAAGGCTAAAGTCGAAGAGCTTTCTGCAAAAATCCAGTCTGGTGAAATTGTGGTGCATGATTACACAACAGATAGCTCTTGCCCTGCTGGTTAAAGGTAACAAGAAATGACTGACAAAAGTCAGGCTAAGAAACAGCGCTCAAGTAAAATGAGCGCTGTTTCATCAGATAGCGATAATTTGGCCGATAATAGATTAGCTATTGAACTTGTGCAGATCAACAAGCATTTTGGCGCTGTTCATGCTAATAAAAATATAGACCTTCCAATAAAATCTGGCACAGTGCATGGCATTGTTGGCGAAAATGGCGCTGGCAAGACCACACTTATGTCTATTCTATATGGTTTTTATACCGCTGATTCAGGTCAGATAAAAGTTGATGGCAAACAAGTAAAAATTAAAGATTCAAGCCATGCGCTAAAATTAGGTATTGGCATGGTGCATCAACATTTTATGTTAGTTGAAAATTTTAGTGTTTTAGAGAATATTATTTTAGGGGTTGAGGATAATTTTCTGCTTAAAACCTCTATAAGTAAAGCTCGCAAGGAGCTTAAACGCCTAGCTAGCGAGTATGAATTAGAAGTTGATCCCGATATGTTGATAGAAGACCTCTCGGTTGGACAGCAACAAAGGGTTGAAATTCTTAAAGCGCTTTATCGTGGCGCTGAAATTTTAATTCTTGATGAGCCAACTGGCGTTCTTACTCCAACAGAAGCTGATCATTTATTTAGGGTTCTCAACACGCTAAAAGATCAGGGCAAGACCATTGTTTTAATTACCCATAAATTACGTGAAATTATGGCAATTACCGATGAGGTTTCGGTAATGCGACGTGGAGCCATGGTAAAAACTCTTCAAACAAAAAATACTAACCCAAGTGAATTGGCAGAACTTATGGTTGGCCGCTCGGTTCTTTTGCATGTTGAAAAAGGCAAGGCTAATCCAAAAGAGATTAAGCTTGAGGTGAAAGATCTTGAGGTTGAAGATGATATTGGCGTTATTCGTGTTAAGGGCGTTAGTTTTAATGTAAGGGCTGGTGAAATTGTTGGCATTGCTGGAGTTTCTGGCAATGGGCAGTCAGAATTGCTTGAGGCCATTTCTGGAATGCGCAAACAAAATTCTGGTCAATTACTTATAAATGGAAAAGAAATAAAAATATCTGGCGATGATGGCGCTAAAAAGTTGCGTCAGGTTAAGCTTGCTCATGTGCCAGAAGATAGGCAAGAGCAGGGCTTAGTTGTGAGTTTTGAGCAATGGGAAAATGCTATTCTTGGCTATCAGGATGATGATAAATATGGCAAGGGAGCTTTTTTATCTGTTCGTGCATGTAAAGAAGAGGCACGTAGGCAAATTAAAGATTTTGACGTTCGCCCACCTAATGAGCGTTTAAAGGTGGCTAATTTTTCTGGTGGTAATCAGCAAAAAATTGTACTGGCACGGGAAATCTCACGTGATCCTGAAATTTTTATTGTAGGTCAGCCAACTAGAGGCGTTGATATTGGCGCTATTGAAGCCATTCATAATAATATTATTGCTATGCGAGATGCAGGTAAGGCGATTTTGCTGGTCTCGGTAGAACTTGATGAAATTCGCTCATTAAGTGACAGGATTTTGGTGATGTTTGATGGGCATATTGTTGGCGAGGCTGACCCAGCCATTGTAACTGAGGGTGAACTCGGATTATTAATGGCGGGGGTGTCGGGGAAGCAACCGAAGGTTGCGACGGCGACATTAAAAGAAAAGGCGGGGGTGTCGGGGAAGCAACCGAAGGTTGCGACGGCGACATTAAAAGAAAAGGCGGGGGTGCCGGGGACGGAAGCAAAGCGAGAAACGGCGGCAAGAAAAAAGTCAAAGGCTAAAACGAGCAAAGGAGTTGTTAAATGAGCGCTCGTAAACCATTACCACGTTGGGCGGATATAGTGCTTTTGCCAGTGCTTAATTTAACATTAGCCTTTGTCATTTCAGGCCTTGTTGTTTTAATGGTTGGAGAAGATCCATTTAAAGCCATGAAAATCTTGCTTTATGGTGCATTTGGCTATGGTGAGGGCATTGGCTATACGTTGCATTTTGCTACTAATTTTGTTTTTGCAGGTTTAGCTTTTGCAATCGCCTCGCATGCTGGGCAGTTTAATATTGGCGCGGAGGGGCAGGCCTATATTGCAGGTTTGGGAGCTATATTTGTAGGTTTAACGCTCGATCAAACTCATTGGCTATTAGTATTGCCAATTGCAATGTTAGCGGCTGGTGCTATTGGTGGAATTTGGGGATTTATTCCGGGTTATTTGGCTGCAAAACGCGGATCCCACGTAGTGATTACTACCATTATGTTTAATTTTATTGCCGCAACCTTTATGGTTTATATGCTCAATAATGTGCTAAAACCACAAGGGCAAATGGCACCAGAATCTGCCTCAGTTGTCAATGCGGGTAAAATACCTCAATTGCGAGAATTCTGGGACTTTTTTGGCTATGCGCCAGTAAATGTAATGTTATTTATTGCTATTCTTGCTTTAGCTGGGGCTTATATTTTGCTTTGGCACACCGAACTTGGTTATAAAATTAGGACTATGGGTCAAAATCCAAATGCCGCCCATTATGCAGGTATTTCTAATTCAAAAATTATTATGATTTCAATGACACTTTCTGGTGCTATTGCTGGTATGATTGCGGTTAATGAAGTGCTTGGCGTGCAGAACCGACTTGTTGTTGATTTTGTGTTTGGCTATGGATTTGTTGGTATTGCGGTTGGTTTAATGGGCCGAAACCACCCAATAGGCATAGCGTTGGCGGCGATATTATTTGGAGCACTTTATCAAGGTGGATTAGAGTTAGCATTTTATATGCCAGCTATAACGCGCGAGATGATTATTGTTATTCAAGCGCTGGTAATCCTATTTACTGGCGCAATGGAGGGTCTGTTTAGAACTCCTTTAGAGATATTTTTCACCACGCTTGATCTTAATAAAAACGGTGAAAATAAAAACTCAAATAATAAACTAAAAAAGCAGGAGAGTTAAATGGAACTTTTT
>JALSJY010000076.1 GCA_026989045.1 Hyphomicrobiales bacterium
ACAAAAGGGCAGAATTTGCCCAGTTGAAGAAAAATAACTTTTTGAAATTGGATTGATTATGGGTATTGCTGAATTGCCATTATTTACGGCAATGAAACAAAAAATGCACTGGCACCAGGATAGACAAAGCCTATTAGCTGAAAATGTAGCTAATGCTGAAACTCCTGGTTATCAAGGGCGTGATTTAAAGGCATTTAGTTTTAAAAAAAGCTTAGGTCAGTTCTCCTCGACGCAAATATCCACCGCAACAACCAATTCTAAACATATGCAAATAAGCATTGGCTCAAGTGGAGGGTTTGGTGCTCAGCGTATGAATAGTTTTGAGGTAACCCCTGAGGGGAATGCAATTACGCTTGAAGACGAGATGATGAAAGTAACTGCCAACCAGCTCGACTATCAGATGGTAACAACACTTTATACTCGCTCGTTAGGTTTATATCGCTCAGCGCTTGGTCGTTAGAATTTTTTGTTGGTTTTGAAGGTTTTTAGGAAAAAATATGAATGATTTTTTAAGCTCATTAAAGATTTCGGCCTCAGGTCTGCATGCGCAATCCGCTAGAATGCGAGTTATTGCTGAGAATATTGCAAATGCTGATTCTTCCGCTAAATCTCCCAATGAAGATCCATATAGGCGTAAAATACCGAGTTTAAAGGCGGATTTTAATCGTGAGTTGGGTGCGTATGAAGTTAAAATTGGTCGCATTCAGTATGACAATTCAGATTTTAAAACTCGTTATGAACCAGGTCATCCAGCCGCTGATGAGCGTGGATATGTTCGCTATCCTAATATCAGCTCGTTGGTTGAGCAGATGGATATGCGTGAGGCGCAAAGGACTTACGAAGCTAATCTTAATGTGATTACTGCTTCGCGTGAGATGATGGGGCGCACACTTGACATCTTAAGAGGTTAATTATTTCGCTAATTGTTTAGCTAAAATTGCGATTAAATAAGGAAAATATAAATGAGCATAACATTTAACGCGGCAACTTCTGCTTATGGGCAAGCGCAAAAATTGATTTCTGATGTTGGAAACGGCACTGCTGAAACTAAACTTGCAGGTGAGGGCAAATCTGGTTTTGGTGAGTTAGTGGCGCAAAATGTGCAGGGGGTTATGGATTTAGGTAAAGTGTCAGATCAGGCATCACTTGATTTAGTTAATGGTAATGCAAATATTGTTGATGTTGTTACAGCTATTGCTGAAACGGAAATTGCTATTGAGAGCATGGTAACAATTCGTGATCGTGTGATTAAGGCGTATGAAGAAATTATGCGCATGCCTATCTAATAGCTAACAAATTGTATGTTTTAACGGGGTGCCTATCTAAGCTTGCTGTTTTTGATGGAATCACATTAGCGTGAAATTTGATAGGAAAAGCAATTTAATAGTTGGGGGTTGGCAAAATGGGTGGTGCGCAGGTTCTTGATTATGCCAGAGAAGGGCTTTGGGTTCTTATTTTAGTTGCCTCACCAATTATGATTGTTGGCCTGTTGGTTGGTGTTGTAATTGCGCTATTTCAAGCTCTCACGCAAATCCAAGAGATGACATTAGTTTTTGTGCCGAAAATCTTGGCAATATTTTTCACCATGATGATTACAATGCCTTTCATGGGGGCAAAAATGTCTGCTTTTATGCAAAAAACCATCGAACTCATTGTGAGTGGTGGGTAATTTTATGATAATGTCATGAATATAGGGCTAAACTGGCTACCTGAAACGGCTTATCTTTATTTAATGATTTTTGCCCGCGTTGGCACAATGTTAATGCTGATGCCTGCTTTTGGCGAATCTCTTATTCCAAGCAGAATGCGGCTTGGTTTTGCCCTTGCTTTTACCTTTATTTTATACCCGCTTATTTCGCCTCAACTTCCCCCATTGGGTAATACCGATATTATTGGGATACTTGGGCTGTTGATACAAGAGGTGATAGTTGGTTTAATCTTAGGGTCGCTTGGCCGATTTATGGTTTCTAGCACGCAAACGGCAGGCACGATAATTGCCTTTCAATTAGGCTTGAGCATGGCGCAAACGGCTGATCCCACTCAAAATGGTATGCAGGGTGCATTGATTGGTAATTTCCTCTCGTTGGTTGGAATTATGTTAATTTTTGCAACAGATTTACATCATGTAATTTTAGCGGCAGTTTATGGCAGTTATGAAACATTTATCCCAGGTGGTTTGCTAATGTTAGGTGATAGTGCAGACTTAGCAATAAGCGTTGTTGCTGCTGCTTTTGTGATTGGTGTGCAAATGGCTGCGCCATTCATTGTTTTTGGTCTTGTATTTTATTTAGGGCTTGGAATTTTGGCTCGACTAATGCCGCAGGTGCAAGTGTTTTTTGTTGCTATGCCTGCTAATATTGGCCTTGGTTTGGTTTTGTTTGCATTTTTATTGACCATGATAATGAGCTGGTATTTGTTGCATATTGAGGGGCAGTTAAATATGCTTATGGGTGGGTAAAATATTATGTCTGACCAGCCCGATAAATCTGAAAAAACTGAAGACCCATCAGACAAAAAGCTTGATGACGCGCATAAAAAAGGAGATGTGGTTAAAAGTCAGGAAGTAACTACTTGGTTTATGCTGTTAGGATCGGCACTGTTATTTGCCCTCATGGGGGGGCAAGTCAGCTCATCTTTAAAAGAATTATTGGGTACTATAATGGCTAATGCCGAACAATATGATGTGGGGGGGGCGGGTTTTGGAGCGTTTATAAACGGGCTGATTTGGAGTGTTTTAGGAATAGTGCTTTTACCATTGAGCGCTTTGGCTATAATGGGAATTGTTGCTAATGTTGTTCAACATAAGTTGGTGCTTTCTGTTGAGCCAATCACTCCTAAATTTTCAAAAATTTCACCCTTGGCAGGCTTTAAGAGGCTGTTCTCATTAGAAGCTTTGGTGAATTTTGCTAAAGGTATATTAAAGCTAGCAATTGTTGGTTTGGTAATGTTTCTTGTCTTGTGGCCAATGAGGGATGAACTTGACACAATGGTGAGCCTAGAGCCATCTATGATTTTGGTTGTTTTTCAGGAGTTGGGGATTAAGATTTTTGCTGCAACTTTAATAGTTGTTACATTAGTTGCATTTGCTGACTTTTTATATCAAAAGCATAAATGGTGGGAAAAGCAAAAGATGACCATCAAAGAGGTAAGGGACGAGCATAAGCAAATGGAGGGCGACCCGCAGATAAAATCGCGCATTCGCCAGATAAGGCAAGAAAAAGCTCAAAAACGCATGATGTCGTCAATGCCTGATGCGACAGTGGTTATTACCAACCCGACCCATTATGCGGTAGCTCTTAAATATGACGAAAGTACTGATGCTCCTATTTGTTTAGCTAAGGGGGCAGATAATATTGCGCTGAAAATTAGAGAATTAGCAAAAGAAAATAATATTCCTATAGTTGAAAATCCACCATTAGCACGGGCTTTATTCGCCGTTGTGGAAATAGATCAAAGCATACCAACAGAGCATTTTAAGGCAGTAGCAAAAATTATTGGCTATGTTATGCAACTTAAACAAAAAGCAAATTGGAGTTCTTAAGTTGGTTCTTAGGGAAATGTCAAAAATT
>JALSJY010000077.1 GCA_026989045.1 Hyphomicrobiales bacterium
TATTTACCCCCTGCTTAATTGATAAAATAACTATTGCGCTACCATCGT
The DNA here is from genome assembly GCA_026989045.1 of Hyphomicrobiales bacterium. Taxonomy (GTDB): domain Bacteria; phylum Pseudomonadota; class Alphaproteobacteria; order Rhizobiales; family Devosiaceae; genus S141-66. Next base: position 49 of record JALSJY010000077.1, read on the forward strand.
TTAACTCAGCAATAAAAGGAGTTTTTTTCTCTAATAAATCTTTCGCCTTGCCGTGGCGCACTTCAATGTCAGCGCCTAGCTCACTTGCTAGCGCAAAAATTGCTTCTTCACTTGGCTGATCTCCAAAGCGAGCGCTAATTGCTTGTTTTGTAGGAGTGGAAGAACCAAGCCACGATGAGGCAAGGGTGCAAAGAGCAAAGGGAAAAGACAATCCCTTTATTTGATTAGTATTTTTATTTGCATTTTGCTTTGTTGCAGGATTTTGTTTTGAAGTTTGGCTCTGCTTTGATTTTGATGAGAATGCTCTATTAAGACGACTCATCATATCATCAACGGCTTTTGCGCTATTGCTGGGGTGTTTATTCGCAATAGGATTATTTTTAGCAACAGGCTTGCCATTCCCAAACTGTTGTTTTTGAGAATTTGCCGACTTTATTTGGTTTGTTGGCGTATTTGGCAATTCAAACTCTTATTTGTTTAATGATTTGTTATTTTAATTTAGATGCTGGCCGTAAATAACTGGTTAAGGTTAATGCTATCTAATGATAAGTAAGTTTTATTAACCTTTTGTAAGAATTTAAACTGAAATGGCACAATCAACATCTCAAATTGATATGAAAACTGGCAATAATGGTTTTACAAATAGTTCGCAAAGCTTTGCCAAAGTGCAAAATAATGATGAACAAGATAATTTTGAACAATTAGGAGTATTCACCCGTCGTAGTGATGCCATTAGTAAAAAAGCCAATGGTATATTCATTAAGGTGGTAGGATTTGGATTCTTGGCATTTTTTATCTGGGCGGCGACAACTTCACTTGATGAAGTAACGCGCGGCTCTGGTCGCATTGTGCCGCTTGAACAAAACCGCAATATCCAACACATGGAGGGTGGAATTATTGCTGATATTCTGGTTTCTGAAGGGCAGAGGGTCGAGCGTGGTGATGTGTTACTTCGTATTGAAAATAGCTTTTCCATTGCAGAGTTAGAGCAGAATAAGCTTGAATTAGCAGCGCAAAGAATTAAACAAGCGCGTCTAATCGCTGAGGCTAAGGGCGATAGCCTTTTTATTACGCCTAATGATATGATAAAAACTTATCCAGAAATTGTTGAGCAGGAATTAAAGATTTTTGATCGCCGCCGTGCCTCGCATCAAGAACAGTTATTGATTTATAAGGCTCAATCATTGCAAAAACGCCTAACTCTTTCAGAGCGCCGCCAAAGACTAGAGAATAGACGTAAAGAATTTCAGCTCCTGCTTGAAACGGTAAAAAACTTTAGAAAACTTGCAAAGTCTGGTGCTGTTTCGCGCAATGAACTTTTGCGTCAAGAATCATCACTGCAACAGCTTGTAACTAAACTTAATGACCTTGAGTTTCAAATACCAACCATTGAATCTGAATTAAATGAAGCTTTGCGTCGTGAAAAAGAAGCCGAGTTACGTTTTCGCTCTGAAGCAGAAGGTGAAAGCGCATTGGCGGCGTTAAATATTGCAAAGCTCAATGAAACAATTTCTGCTATGCAAGATCGCTCCATTAGAACCAATGTTATTGCCCCAATTGATGGGCGAATAAACAGACTTTTAGTTTCAACAATTGGCGGAGTGGTGCAACCAGGTCAGGCTTTGGCAACCATTGTACCTGACGATATGTCAATTGCGGTTGATGCCCGACTTTCACCAAAAGATCGCGCCTCTGTCTGGCCAGGCCTTGAAGCGGTTTTAAAAATAAGCGCCTATGATTATACTATTTATGGTGGCTTAAAAGGTGAGGTAACAGAAATATCGCCTGATGCCCTAATGGACGAGCAAGGCAACCCATATTTCAGAGTAAGGGTGCGCGCCGATGCCTCTGGCTTTGGCCCAAACAACCCAATTGTCCCCGGCATGAATGCGGAGGTAAATATCCTCACTGGCTCTCACTCGGTATTAGACTATCTATTGCGCCCAGTAAGACGCTTAAAAGATAATGCGCTGAGGCAATAAGGGCGTGATAAGACAATAGTGCGTGATGCTGAGATTTATTTTGGCACTGTCAGTTATATCGTCATCTTGCCACCAATATTATAGAGCAATCGAGCTTGGTTAGCATTTAGCGCCCCACTCGTAATCTTAAACACAACCTCAAAAATAAAACTATCACTATAATGACGACTAATACTATACATCAACAACACTCCAACTCTGAAATTAAAGTGTCAACCTATATCAGGACGTAACCCCCTAACCCCTCCCCGCAAGGGGGAGGGGGATTAAGTTGTGCCCAGAAAAAAGCCAGCAATAGTTAGCAAAGACAAGCTTCCCTCCCCCTTGAAGGGAGGGATTGAGGGGCGAGCTGGTTTCGTATATATTAGCCAGAAATAAACCCCGATGTCATTGCGCACTTGCACACTAGTGTGTTGATGCGCAATCCAGTAGCGTCAAGTCCTTGACGCATTAGAATGCTTTGCTAGTTAACAAAATTCTTGCGCTCGCTAGACAGTGAGTTACTGGATTGCGGATTAAATCCGCAATGAGCAAGGAGAGGGTAGCTGGCGATTATAAGATGATGGAAAAGCAAAACTTGCCAGCAGGGAAATATTAACTTGAGCATAACATTATTTTTTATTCGGACCATCACCAATTACAGCAGATATTCTATTGATAAGTTTTTCTTTTAATTCTTGAGAGTCTTTCCAAACAATATGGTTGAATTGCCTCGTATCAAAATGCACATGATTTATTAAATCCTTATGGCAAGTAAAAATAACAGGGATATTTAACCCATGCGCAAATCCTGCTTCATAATAAACTCCGCCTCTTGGCTTGTTTTCCTCACAAGTAAAGTCAGCAATTATAAATCTTGAGCGCTTTATTTCAGCAATAATCCTGTCATCAATTTTGCCATTATGCTGGACTTCATCGACTCTCACTGGCTCATAACCACAAATTTCAACTGCTGGCTTTACGCCGTTTTTGTAAATATCATTCATGCTGTCATCAAACCACATGGCAACAAAACATTGAGCGGAATCTTTGTTTGTGCCATCTATTTCTGCAAGCCGTGCATATCCATCGGGGAGAAGCATAATCTCATAAGGAATACTTTCTGTTGTTGGTTGAAGTTTTTGAAATTCAATCCACTCCTTTTTGTCGCAATATTCTGCTAAAGTGATAACCTCTGATAATTTTTGTGAAGCAGTCCATGCAAATAATTCTAAACTATTTATAACCTCAGCAAAGGTATCAATAACACCAGCAAAGACACCAAACCCAGTCACACTTCCTAAGTTTATGCTTTTATTCTCCAAATAACGCAGTAAATTATCTGCTCTTTCATGAACCGAAAGAGGTTTGCGCTTTTTAACTTCTTCCAGTGTATCACTTGTTATTTTTGGCTCTGCAACGCCCAAGCGATGCTGTTCAATAATCCAAGAAGTAAGCAATATTTTTTCATTATCACTAAGGTTTTCTACAATCGCTATAGCTGTGCCACTTATCCAATATCTTCCACCCGCACGAGGTGAATCAACA
>JALSJY010000078.1 GCA_026989045.1 Hyphomicrobiales bacterium
CAACATTAAAGCAACCAGCCAAGCGCAAAAGCGGTTTGGCAGGGGCAAAAGCACGTGCGAAGGCGCTAACGAAAGAACAGCGAAGCGAAATAGCACGAAAAGCGGCAGAAGCGAGGTGGGCGTGATGGGTGATTATGATTCTCGTTCCATTGCAAATGTGATATTAAAATATTCTTGGAAAAATAATATTGAAGTTACCAAAATGCAACTTATAAAACTTGTGTATCTAGCGCACGGGTGGTCATTAGCATTTTTAGAAAAGCCAATCGTTAATGATACGCCAGAAGCATGGAAGTTAGGGCCTGTATATCCAAAATTATATAATAAACTCAGCGGTTACACATCACAATCGGTCAATAAACTTATTGCTGACGAAGAAACTAACATTCCATATACAGCGAATGAACTTTCAGGTGGTGAAAAAGCGCTTATTAAAAATGTCACCACTTCTTACGGCAAGTATGGTGCATTTGTTCTTTCTGATATGACGCATAAAGATGGAACTCCTTGGTCGAAAACTTATCAGAATGGTATCGGTCTCTATAAACCAATACCTGAAAATATTTTAGCTGAATATTATAAAAAGCTAAAAAAAGACCGTAATCTCGATGGGAATAATTACAATTACTAATTCTAATAATGATTTTGGAGAACCCTCTCCAAACGATATTGTAAAAAAGTTCTCTGACCGCTGGCCAGAGATTGAGGCTATGCTTGAATCTTATGGCAGGGATAGTAGGTTAGATGAGCTAATTATAGAGTATTTAAAGGACTTAAAAAAAGATAATAAACAGGTTCAACTTATACGGAATATTGATATAGTTCGCTTAAAGGCATTGAAACTTGAGATTGAAGACTATAGTAAAGACGAAAATTTGCGAACTTGCATACGAGAATATAATGATTCTTTAACGGCATATGCGGATCGTATGAAATTGCAACTATTATTACACCATCACACAGATTGTTTTGCATAGGAGGAGGAGTTATGAGCTTAACAGAGAAAGTAAACATTATGGCTAGAAGTGGGGATTTGAAGCACATAGAAAATTTACTAAGTCGGATTGAAAAATTTGATAGCATCAAACCCGAAGAGACAATTTGGAGCGAGCAAAGGTTAATGCAAAACATAAGAACATTATTTCACAATGAAAATAATGCTTACTATCGTCAAATAAAGTAACAATATTAAGGGCATGGCAAACATATTCGATACATCAAAACGCACTCAAATTCTCTCAATGTTAGTTGAAGGCATGTCTATGCGGTCAGTTTCTCGCATTACAGGTGTTTCGATCAATACAGTTTCAAAGTTATTAGTTGATGCTGGCAATGCTTGCGCTGAATATCACGATAAGACGGTTCGTAATGTTAAAGCAAAGCATATTCAGTGTGATGAAATATGGTCATTTGTTTGTGCAAAGCAAAAGAACGTCAAAAAGATGAAGGCGCAAATTGATGGTGCTGGTGATGTTTGGACTTGGACGGCTCTTGATGCTGATAGTAAGTTGATTGTGTCTTATTTGGTTGGTGGTCGTGATGCGGCTTATGCTGATGCTTTTATGCAAGATGTATGCGATAGGTTAGCTAATCGTGTTCAATTAACTACAGACGGTCACAAGGCTTATTTAGAAGCTGTTGAGGGCGCTTTTGGTGCTGATGTTGACTATGCACAACTAATTAAGATTTATGGCAACTCAACTGAAAGCGTGAAGGGGCGCTATTCACCTGCTGAATGTACTGGAACTAAAAAACGTGCTATTGAAGGTGAACCAGATAAGAAGCATGTTAACACTTCTTATGTTGAGCGTATGAATTTGAATATTCGTATGGGTAATCGCCGCTTTACTCGTTTGACTAATGCCTTTTCAAAAAAGATTGATAATCATTTGCACATGCTATCATTGTATTTTGTGCATTATAACTTTTGCAGAATACGTAATAGCTTAAAAGTAAGCCCTGCAATGGCGGCTGGTGTTTCTGATGTTTTATACGATATGGAGTGGGTAGTAGGGTTAATTGATACAAGAAAGCCAGAACTAAAGAAACGTGGTGCTTACAATGTTAAGAAAAAAGATATTTCAAACTGAGACACTACCCAATAATTCTGTTTCAGTTTTTAATTATTGTTCTGTTGGTTTGGTAATTAACTAAATTCTGGTTAATTATATTTTTAGCTTGAAATAAAAAAGAAATTAAACTACCTTAAAAATACGGAAGCCCAAAAAGCATAACACTTCTTGGGCTTCTAGCTAATATGTTTCTGACGGATCATCATTAGCCATTTTCAACAACCTTTTTACAGGCTCTCTTGAAAATAGTCAACCAAAAACCCCGTCCACAGTTTAATAGTTTCCTGCTAAAGAAAAACTATGACTAAAGATTAGAATATGTTGCGGACTTGAGAGGCTATTATTGGCTAACTGGCGAGGTAAGAGCAAACTTAAAGGTTTATTTATTGGCTTCAAGCAAGGTAAGAGCAATTCTTTTCTTATTACTAAGATATAAATAATACTAATCAGCTTTAAGACGGCTGTTGAAGCGCTAGCAAAGCGTTTCTGATAAAAGACTTTATGGGTGAGATTTTACTTTGGTGCGGCTGCCACCATATTTTATTTAGAGGCTTTCTAATAAAATGCAGTGTCGATAATATTAGTGTTATTTAATTATGCGCATATATTCTAAACCAAAAGACTGGGCGTGCTATTACTCACCCCACGTCTTATTTGATAACTATTAACTAAAGGAGAATTTGCTAATGTCAAAATCTAAAATAAATGAAAATGATAAGCCAATCAAGTCTTTCTATTTAACAACAACCCCAGATCAAGCAGAAAGCTATCGCCATAAGACAACAAAGGCTATTTTAGCTGATATTTGGGAATATAGCACGTCTGACTGGCAGTTTTTAAAGATTGATAATGACGGCCATCACACTTGTGTTAAAGAAGAATTAGCGAGAGAATGGTATCTCGCTGAAAAAGACAATTTAAGCGGTTATGGTGATGCTGATGAGGCTCTTGACCGTATCCCTAACGTTTTTAGAGAGCATTTGATATTTTGGGTGGTGGAGCGTTATGAGTGCATGGCGCTTATGGAGCAACATAAGAGTTTTGAGCGGTCAAAATTATATTAAAGGAGATGAAAATGACTAAAGTAGATGGGGACATCAGGGCTGATAAAGTAACAGTAGCTAATCTAGGCCAATTTATAGCTTTGGCTATCGGAAATGAATTAAATGTTAAAGTAGATGACCATATAGATGATGGTGAACCATTAGTTAGGTGCTATATTGGCTCGCAAAAGTTTATTATAATGATAAGCGAGGCAGGTTTTTGAAATTGACCTTGTTATATATTATGTTTAGGTTATGCTTAGCGTAAAGCATAGGAGATAATATGCCCACTGGACCTAAAGGTCAGAAAAGACCAGCCGATGCAATCGGGCTTGCTGTAATGGTAGCAAAGATTGCAACAGGCGAGATAACAGAAACAACATTAAAGCAACCAGCCAAGCGCAAAAGCGGTTTGGCAGGGGCA